>JBJEDW010000066.1:0-43052 GCA_051872415.1 Bacilli bacterium | reverse complement strand
TATACAAAAACTAAAAGTCAATAATTCGGTCAAACATTTGTTCTTTTTTTATTTTATGTTTTTATTACATTAGTTAGTATGACTTTCCTATTATATAAAAAAAGTATTAGATTACAATAAAATAATCTAGTACTTTTATTTAACTTTTCTTATCTCTTCTAAAATCTCTTCTTTACTTCTAAAACCAATCATTCGTTTTACGATTTCTCCATCTTTAATGATTAACATATTAGGAATAGACATTATTTTATATTTTTTAGCAAGTTCTTCTTCTTCATCAACATTTATTTTTATTATATCAACATCCTCTAATGTTTCTAAAACTTGTCCAAGCATTTTACAAGGACCACACCAATCTGCGTAAAAATCAATTAGATGAATTCCTTCTAAAGATTCAAAATTTTCTTTATTATATTTTTTTATCATTTGTATCTCCTTAAATTAATATTTAATTTTTCCTTTTGAGATTAGTTCATTTAAATAATCTCTATCAATTACTTTATGTTCTAATAATGAATCAATTACTTTTCTATTAAATGAATCAACATTTTGATTAACATGATAATCCTTTGTTATATTATATATGTCATTAACAGCATCATTCATATTTCCTACTATATTAGATAGACCTGGAGATGAATTTACTATTTTTGGTGCAAGGCTCGATTCTTTTACTATGTCTAGGTTTACTGCAGGTTGATTCACAAAGAAAAGTATAGCAAATATAATAATATAAGCTTCAATTACTCCAACAATAAATCCTAATATTTTAGAGGGAATTCCTAATATAATAGTAAAGTTTAACAACTTTTCAAAAACTCCAGTTGCTCTTATGATGACTGCCAAAATAGCAGAAAACAAAAACAGTAAAAGTATAAATGCTATTAATTGATACATAACTATATTGAGTGAAGTAAGACCTTCAAATGGTCCCGCAAAATTAAAAAATGGTAAAGTAAAACTCAAAAAGTTAGCAATAGGATTTTTAAAAACCCAAGCAAGTATAAAACATAAAATCGTTCCTATTAAAACTACACTTTGTCTAAAAAAGCCATTTTTTGTACCACTTACTCCTCCGAGTAATAACCCCATTATTATAACAACATCAACTATATTCATTATTATTACCTCCGATTATAGTATACAACAAATGTTTTAAAAAAGAAACAAAATTTTATAATGTATGATTTATATTTGCTTAAAAGACTTAATCAAACTTAGATTAAAAACTTATAATAAGACTTGTTAAAAATCTTAATAATTTACCATAACTAGCAATATGTAAGAATTCCTTACAGACTGAATTTTCGTTTAATAGTAGATTATTTTAATGTTTTAAATTCTATATTCTTTCCTCTTATCACACCAAAAAAACTAAGATATTTTACCTTAGTTTAATTGATTATTTTTTCGTTTCTATTTCTGCTTTTGCAGATCCAAGCCTTGCAATTGGAACTCTATAAGGACTACAAGAAACATAGTCAATTCCTAACTTTCTTAAAAATAATATACTTTCAAGATCTGCTCCTTGTTCTCCGCATACTCCAAATTCTATATTTTTATTTGTTTTTTTGCTATTTGTTATAGCTTCTTTTATTAAAAATCCTACTCCTTTTTGATCTAATTTTTCAAAAGGATTAAAATCAAGTATTTTTTTATCATAATAATCATTTAAAAATTTGCCTGCATCATCTCTAGAATAACCAAAAGTCATTTGAGTTAAATCGTTTGTTCCAAAAGAGAAGAATTCTGCTTCTTTTGCTATTTCATTTGCAAGTATTGCACCTCGTGGCACTTCAATCATTGAACCAATCATATATTTAAGCTTTCTTGATTTTAAAACTTCTTGTTTTGTTTCTTCTATAATATTTTTAATATAACTAAATTCTTTAACTTCTCCTACTAAAGGAATCATAATTTCTAAATTAACATCTATTCCATCATCTAAAGCTTTTAATGAAGCTTCGAAAATAGCTCTTGCTTGCATTTTTGCTATCTCAGGATAAGTGATTGCAAGTCTACATCCACGATGTCCCATCATTGGATTAAATTCTTTAAGTTCTGCTATTCTAGATGTTAAAGCAGTAAAAGAAATTTTTAAATCTTTTGCCAAATTCTCAATATCTTTTTCTTCTTTTGGTAAAAATTCATGAAGAGGTGGATCTAATAATCTTATTGTAACAGGTAATCCATTCATTACACTAAATAGCTTATAAAAGTCATCTCGTTGAAAAGGAAGAATTTCTTCTAAAAACTTTTCTCTTGCCTCTTTAGTATCTGCGAGTATCATTTTTCTAAAACTAAATATTCTTTCTTCTTCAAAAAACATATGCTCTGTTCTACAAAGTCCTATTCCTTTAGCCCCAAGTTCTAGAGCTCTTTTAGCATCAACGTAATTATCAGCATTAGTACGAACTTCTACTTTTTTTATTTCCTCAACAAAACCCATGAACTTTTCAAAGTCTCCCTCTATTTTAGCTTCAATTGTAGGAGTTTGTCCTAAATAAATATTACCAGTAGTGGCATCAACACTGATATAGTCACCCTCTTTAATTTCTCCATCTTGATAGATAATTTTTTTGCTTTCTTCATCTATTTTTAGACTTTCACATCCTGAAACACAAGGCGTTCCCATTCCTCTTGCTACTACTGCAGCATGGGAAGTCATACCTCCACGAACTGTTACAACTGCTTTAGATAAACTCATCCCTTCAATGTCTTCTGGTGAGGTTTCAAGTCTTACTAAGATAATATCTTTTTCTCCATTTAATGATGCTTTTTTAACGTCAGATGAGAAAAAGTATACTTTACCAGAACCTGCTCCAGGGGATGCTGGAAGCCCATTTGCTATTAGTTTTTTATTTTCAAGTTCTTTAGGAGAAAAAGTTGGATGAAGAAGACTATCTATATCTTTTGGAGTAATTCTCATTACTGCTTCTTCTTTAGTAATAAGACCTTCTTCTACCATAGATGTAGCAATTTTAATAGCAGACATTCCTGTTCTTTTTCCGTTTCTTGTTTGTAGCATATAAAGTTTACCATTTTCAATAGTAAATTCCATATCTTGCATATCTTTATAATGATATTCAAGTTTTTTACAAATATTTAAAAGTTCTTCATAACACTTTGGCATTACTTCTTTTAAAGTTTCAATACTTTTAGGAGTTCTTACTCCTGCAACTATATCCTCTCCTTGAGCATTCATTAAATACTCTCCATATAGTTTATCCTCTCCAGTTGAAGGATTTCTACTAAACACTACTCCTGTACCAGATATTTCATTTAAATTACCATAAACCATTTCTTGAACATTAACTGCAGTTCCCCAGTCATTTGGAATATTATTCATCTTACGATAAAACTTAGCCCTTTCATTATTCCAAGATCTAAACACTGCCATTATTGCCTCAAGTAATTGTTTTTTTGGATCAGAAGGAAATTCTTCCCCTGATAAAGTTTTATATTTTTCTTTAAAAACATCTACTAATTCTTTAAGATCAGAACAAGTAAACTCAGTATCATATTTTATATTTTTATTTTCTTTAAAATCATCTATAATTCTCTCGAAATTATTTTTATCATAACCTTTAACTACATCACTATACATACTTATAAATCTGCGATAACAATCATATACAAAACGTTTATCCATTTTTTCACATAAACTAGAAACTATTTCATCATTAAGTCCTAAATTTAAAATAGTATCCATCATTCCAGGCATAGAACTTCTAGCACCACTTCTTACTGATACTAATAAAGGATTAGAAGGATCTCCAAATTTTTTACCTACCTCTTTTTCTAAAACTGTTATTTTTTCTTCAATCTGTTTAATAATCAAAGGATTTATTGTCATGTCATTTTTATAATAATCTATACAAGCATTAGTTGAAACAATAAAACCATTTGGAACAGGTAAACCCAAATTAATCATTTCACATAGGTTTGCACCTTTTCCTCCGAGAACTTCTCTCATACTACCATTACCTTCATTAAAACTATATACATATTTCATGATATCATCTCCTAATAATATTTTAGCAAACTTTTAAAGAAATAACTATAAAAAGAGAGAAAAATAGAAAATATAAATAAAAAAATACAAAGTACAATATCCAATCTTTAAATTAATTAATCTTGAATATTGTTTTTTGTATTTTTTAATCTAGTTTTTTATAAACAATAAATTACTTTTTACTTTTAGAAACATTTAGATAATATAATTATTTTTACATAGTCTTTACTTAAAACTTCTTGCAGTTTTCTTAAATAAATCCCCTCTATCTTCACATTGTTTAAACTGATCCCAAGAGGCACTACCTGGAGAAAGAAGAATAACATCGCCTGGCTCGCTTATCTCATAAGCTTTCTCTGTAGCATCTGTTATATAATCACAAACATAAGTAGGAATACCTTCTTTATCTCCAAAATCCTTTACTCTTTCTTTACACTCTCCACTTGCAACAATTGCTTTAACATTATCGCAAAAAGGTTTTAAATCTGTAAATTTTTGACCACGTTCTAGACCTCCGAGTAAAACAATAGTAGGTTCTGAAAAACTAGCAAGTGCTATTTGAGTACATTTTATATTAGTAGCTTCAGTATCATTATAAAAAATTCTTCCGTTAATATTATCTACAAATTCTAAACGATGTTCTACTCCCATAAAAGTTTTTAATACTTTTCTAATAGATTCAGTCTTACACCCAAATTCTTTAACAGCCATGACTGAAGCCATGATATTTTCATAATTATGTACTCCACGAAGTTTTAAATCTTTTATATCAATAATTTCTTCATTATAATAATAAATCTTATTATTTTTTATATAAGCTCCCTCTATAATTTCTTTTGAAGAAAAATATTTTTTATTACTTTTAGCATCTTTTACCGCTTTAAGAAGTTCACTACTTTCTTTATTAAGTATTGCAACATCATTACCTGTTTGATTTTTTAAAAGCTTACTTTTAACATATTTATAATGATCATAAGTCTTCATAAAATCAATATGAGCTTCTACAATATTTGTCATAATAGCAACATCTGGTTTAAATTTATCAAGGTTTTCAAGTTGTTGGCAAGATGTTTCCATTACAATAATTGTATCTTCTTCCAAAGAATCAATAAAATTACAAAGAGGATAACCAATATTTCCTGCGAGTACTACTTTTTTACCATCTTCTTTTAAATAATTATAAGCAAGAGTTGTTGTAGTAGTCTTTCCATTACTTCCAGTAATAGCAAGTATTTTTATATTCTTATTTTTTGGAATTGATAAATAAGCTATTTCAACTTCATTAATAACAGGAATACCAAGTTCTCTAGCTTTTAATACATATTTATGATCAATTGGAACTCCAGGATTCTTAATTAAATAATCTACTTTAGTATTAATCAAATCATCAGGATGAGATCCTAAAATAACTTTAACTCCAATAGACTTAAGTTCTTTTAAAATATTTTCATCCTCTGTTTCTTTTTTATCATTTACAATAACATTACAATTTCTTTTTCTTAAAAACTTTGAAGCAGATATACCACTCCTGGCAAGTCCCAAAATAACAACATTTTTATTCTCAAACATTTAATCATCTCCTTAGTTAATTATATCACAACAAAAAAAGAAATACCAAAGTATTCCTTAAAAAACATTATTCATTAACTATTTCAGATGAATACCAGTAATATTTACCATCAGAAGCTTTTTTAAATGTATGCTTAAATGTATTTAATTCTGAATCAAAATCTTCAAAAATTGCTTCTTCATGAATGATTGTTTGTCCTTCGTTAAATTCAACATACTTTTCTCCATTAGGAATGTTTTTACCATTTTTATCTTTAATAGTATCCAAGTCACCAGAACTAAAGATTACGTTATCATAATTATCAGTAGGATCTGCGTAAATCATAGTTTCACATAAAAATCCGTAGTCTTCGCAACTAGTCCCTATAAGCGCCTTATCATAAATAACTATTTCATCTTTGTTTTGTTCATATTTTAACATTTTAGAATAGATTTTGCTAAATGGCCATCCGTGATGAGGCACGACAAAATAATACTCTTTTTTATCAGAATTATAATAAACCCAAAGTGCATTATTAGTAGCAGTAACACCTATTGGTTCATCATCAAGAACAAAATTTCTATCAGTATTAAATCTTTCTTTAATATAAGCAGTTATTTTATCTTTAGAAATAGTCATTTTATCAGTAACTGATTCTTTAACCTTTTTTTCAGTTTCACTATCACATATATAATACTCAGAAGAATAATCTCCACAAACTACTGCAGAATTATCAAGATCAAATTTAATATTATTTTCATCTAAATAATCTGCTATAGCAAATTGGAGAAACTTATTATAAGGTATCTCATCAATAGAAACTTTACGATTGTAATAAAATCCATGCTCACCACTCTTAGAAATTAAACTTTCATGTAATTTTTTTACTTCTTCTTCTGATAATTTTTCTTCTTTTGGTGTTTCTTCTTGCTTAAGATCTTCTTTTACCATGAACTTATCATAACAAATATAACCAATTGCCCCTATAAGAGCAATAGATAAAATAACAACCATAACCACTAATCCTTTATTAGTTTTACTCTTTTCCATATTTTTTACTCCTTTCCCCTACATTGTAACAATTATTAATAAATTTTCATACATATTTCAGTTATTATTATGTAAAATTTACAACATTAATTTCATTATTTCTTCATGAATTTCTTTAGGACTTTTCATTTTGTTTCCATCACTACAATCAATAATATCCCAGTTCAAATATTTAGCAACATAATTTGCACTTTCATATACCTTTTTCATAAATTCTAAATTATTTTCATGAATATCTCCTTCAATAGCCTCACCATCTTCATTTTTTCTTTTATTTCTAAGCTTGGTTATTAGGTCAAAAGGAGCATTTAAAAATATTACTTTATCAGGGCTTTTTATACCAAGTTTATTATATTCAAAATCAGTTACATAATCTATAAATTCATTCTTTTCTTCTATATCCTCAATTAAAGCTGATTGATATATTAAACTTGAAGTAGTATATCTATCAAGTAAAATAACATCTCCTTTATCATATCTTTCTTTTAATAATTTATACCAAGTAATAGCTCTATCACTGGCATATAAACTATTTACAAAGTAAGGAGAAAGCTTAGAAACATCTCCAAAACCACCTTTAAGATATTCTTCTACTCCTTTACCTTGATATGTATTATAAGATGGAAAATGATGACTTGTAACATTTAAACCTTTAGAGATTAACTCATCTTTTAAAAGTTCATATTGAGTAGTTTTTCCGATTCCATCAGATGCTCCTTCTACTACAATTAATTTTCTTTTATTCATAACTAGCCTCCTACTGCGCTATTGGAAAAGATATTTTTCCATGATGTTTATATTTTCTTATTTTTATATCTTTTAATTCTCTAGAATTATCAAATTCATAAAAATTTCTAACTTCTGGATTAAGCCAAAGTTCTGGAGCAGGTAAATCTTCTAAAGTTTCTCCTCTTTTTATTTGCATCTTTATCCCTTCAACTTGATTTTCATATATATGTGCATCTTTAATTGACCAGTCCATAGTACCAGGCTCTAAATCAGTACAATGTGCAAGCATACTTTGAAGTACTGCATACTGAGTAACATTAAATGGAAGTCCTAAAGGAACATCCGAGCTTCTTTGATGAACCCAAAGATTAAGTTTATCATCTGTTACATCCCATTCACTAGACCAAACGCAAGAAGGAAGAACTGCTGTATCTAAAAACTCATTTTGCCAAAGACTCATCACCATTCTTCTATCAGTAGGATTATTTTTTATTTTATCAAGAAGTTCATCAATTAAATGATACTTATTTACAATCCATCCATAAGCAGTTCCAATAGTATGAGCACGCTCCTTACCAAAGTCTTTCTCAACATTAACTTTTTCTAAAACTCCATCTTTATTTGGAATATTTTGAGTAGCTCTCCAAATACCATCTTCTCCTATTTCCCACTCATCCCAAATATGATTACCTCTTTCCTGTAACCATCTAACATCATTACTTTGTGCTTGATAAATCCAAAGCATCTCAGTAATTGCATTTTTATAAAAAACTTGCTTAGTAGTTAGCATTGGAAATTCATCCTCTAGATCAAAATGAAAATGATAACTAGGTATTTTTATTGTATCAATACCTGTTCTGTTTTCTTGTTTTTTCCCCTCTTCTAATATCTTTTTACATAATTTTAAGTATTCTATATCAAACTTAGACATATTGCACTTCCTTTACTATATATAATAAGTATATCATAAGAAAAAATAAATAATAAACAAAAACAAACTTCTTTACATAAAAAAACTTAAGTTAAAACAACTAAGTTTAGAAATCAATCACTTATATTTTTCTTTTCTAGTATTTTTTTAATTTGTTCAAGTGCTAGAATAATAAGAGCTCCAATTATAAACAATATAATATTAAATGTATCTAAACTCATAGGGTTTTGTGCGTTTTCTAAAGTTGTTGGACCATTTACTATTGCATAAAGAGAACCAATCATAAGTCCTAAAATAAAATAAACAGTTTGACTTCTAAATTTTTCTAATGCTATCTTAACTAGTCTTATAACAAGAATTACTCCTGTTAGAACCCCAAGAGCAAAAATAATTATTACGGGAAGATAACTTAAATCAAGATGAAGAACTCCTTTAACCGCAGTCATTACTGGCATGTAAAGACCAAAAATCAAAAGAAGTGTCGAACCAGAAATACCTGGAAGTACCATTGCAGATATAGCAATCATCGCAGATATAAATACATAAATTGCTAACCCAAAGCTTAAATTACTTACATTTACAGAACTACCTCCACTAGAGGCAGGATTGAAATATGTAATTAAAGACACAATAACAATTCCAATTATAGTAAATATTATATTTTTATATTTTCCTTTCAAACATTTTTTTTCTTCTCTTGCTATCAAAGGTATAGAAAACATGACAAATCCTAAAAATACTGAACTAACTGCATATATATGATCTTCAAATAAATTAGTTAATATAAGTACTGCTGAAATCATTCCTATTACCCAGCCAATACCAAGTTTTATTAAAAAAAGTAGTGCTTTCTTTTTTTCTTCTTTTTTACCATAAATAATATCGTTTAAAGATGTAATAAATTTATCATAAAAACCAAGTACAAAAGCAATAGTACCTCCACTTACACCAGGAACACTATCTGCAAGTGCCATACAAAAACCTCTAAATCCATTAATTAAATATTTCATTTATTTCCTCCTTGTATTAACTATAACTATTATAGCATAAATAAAAAACAAATTATATATTACCATCAAAAAAGATCATCAACAATAAATTATATTCATTTGTTAATGGTCAATAAATAAATTTATCTTATTCAAAAAGTAAATTTACTACTAAATCAATAATAACTTCTTTTTCTTTAGGATTTGACTCTGAAATAATCATATCTAAATTGTAGTAATCTTTTTTTCTTGAAACTTTTCTATTTCCTTCAAGTTGAACTTGTTTCAAAATGGAACAGGTTGAATTTTTGTCCAATTCTTCATCATTATATATATTATTAATATGTTTTACAATCGCAGGCCTTTGAACATTAAATAAATTTGCAATCGCATTAGCATTTAACCAAACATTATCTTCTTTCAAAACAACTTCTACTTTTGAATTACCTTCTTCATCTTCATAAAATATAATATTATTTTCATTTCCAATTAAATTTTCATTCATATATTTCACATCCTTTCAGATTTTTTTTAGTTAGTATATGTTTCTTTATATGAGTAATGTGGCAAATAAAACATATACTCCCCTTTCAATCTACTATTTTATATCTTTTCTAAAACCTTTATTTTCAAGACTTTTCAGGTGTAGTACTGAAACACATTCAACGTGTGTTGTATTAACATTATGACTAGTAGAATTTTAAAGTGTATGTTGGTCATATCTATCATATATACCACATTCTCTAAATGTAGACTTAGTATTATGAATAGTTGCCAAATATTTTTTATTCATAATTAATATCATTGCTTGCTTTTTTCTACATTTTTCTTCACATCCTAAAAAATAAAAACGCAATAATAAAAAAAGTTATTACTGCTTTAAAAATATTCTTGCTAACATATGCTAGCTTAGTATGACGCAATTATATAATTTTTCTATTAAAAAGAAAAGAACCACACATTGTGATTCTTCTAAACGTGAATTTTTTTTCTTTAATTTTATTTTACTGAGAATTATCTGTTACTGTGTATTTATAACCCATTGCTTCATTTAATTGCTTTTCTACATCTAATGGATCTATAAATCCATTAGAAGCTATTGTCTTTACATTAGTTGAAACATATTCAAGTTCAATATGATTATCAACAATTTTAACATCATAATATTCCCAACCATTTTTCTTTAGAGTTTCTTCTGCATTACTCTTTCTTAATGCAAGGTCCTCATAGTCTGGTGAAATTTGTTTAACATGTACACCAACAACAGTTGTTCCACTTGCATCATATAATATTTCACTCTCTTCATAATATCCATTGTCATTTTTAGTCCTATTTAACACTATAGCAGTTTTCTTTATTTGATTATATTCAGGATTTTTAGAGTCCATTGAAGCATCTATTATAGATCCTGTACTATTTTCTGTTATATTTGTATCTTTTGTATTATCATCATTCTTACTATCACCATTTCCACATCCTGTTAAACTAATTATTATCATTCCACATAATAATATACCTAATATTTTTTTATTCATAATTAATATCATTCCTCCTTTTTAATTTATCGTTAATATTGTACTATATAATATTTATTTTGTGAATAGAATGTACAAAATGTCATTTGACATTTTTGTCAACATTCTTTACAAGTGATGTTTTATATGAGATAATAAGTAAAAATTTTAGGAGTATATTATGAATTTTGAAAAAAAGTTAAATGAATATATTAATATTTTAGATTGCTCTGCAAAAGAGTTGGCTGATATTTCTGGTATCTCTACTTCTCTTATAAGTAAATACCGTAAGGGACATAGAAAACCCAAAATTGATAGTGAACAGTTTTTGTGGCTAGTTAATGGGATATACTCTATTGCCAAAAGTAAAAATATCAATTTAGAAAAAGAAGATATTAAAAAATCTTTGGAAGATGCTTTAATTATAAATAATTTTGATTTTGAACTATTTAGAAAAAACTTTAATTATTTAGTTTCTGAATTAGATATTAGTATTATAGGTTTTTCTAATACTTTGCAATGTGATATTTCCTTTATATATCGTATTAAGAATGGATCAAGAAAACCTGCAAATATTAGTAAATTCGTAGATGATTTTTGTGATTATGTTGTTTCCCATAATCAAAGTACTAATAAAAAGACTTCTGTTGCTAAAATATTAAAAGTTGATTTAAAAGATTTAGATAATAAGAATAAATATAAGGAATTATTAACAGAATGGATTTATCATAATACTGATGCTTCAAATAGTATTGTAGATAATTTTTTAAGAATTATTGATGATTTCGATTTAAACGACTATACTAATATAATTAAATCTAATCAAAGATATGTTCCTACAAGTCCTGTTAAAATACATAAAAACAAAACTTATTATGGTATAGATGAAATGAAAAATGCAGAATCTGACTTTATTAAAATTACTTTACTTTCAAAATCAACAGAAAGATTGTTTTTATATAACGAAATGCCAATGAAAGAAATTTCTGATGATGTAGAATTACAAAAGCAATGGATTTTGGGAATTTCTATGCTACTAAAAAAAGGAATTCATTTAGATATTATCCATAATATAAATAGACCTACTGAGGAGATGTTACTCGGTCTTAAATGTTGGATTCCAATTTATATGACTGGATCTATTACACCTTATTACTTTGACAAACCCATTTCTAATATATATTCACATATGCAATGTACCTCTGGTCAAATTGCATTAGTTGGCGAATGCCCTGAAGGTCAAGAAGATAAATGTAAATTATACATTTCCACGAAAAAAGATGAATTAGATTATTACAAAGAAAAAAGTAACTTTTTACTTTCAAAAGCTAAACCGCTCATAAATATTTATAAAGAATCTGATAATGATAAATTTAATATATTTCTGAATAATGAAAAAAAAGAATACGAAGTTAAGGAAATTAAGAAAAATGTTTTTAATAACATCAACTTTACTGTTTGTGAGAATAGGTGGGTTATTATCAATAAGAATAATTATCCTCAAATGCACTTTGTTATTCGTAATAACAAATTAAGAAAGTCAATAGAACATTTTTTATTTAATAGTTAATAAAGTTTGTATAATTTGGGTTGGGGTGTGAAAACACCTCATTGCATATTAGCAATAGTTATACTTCTTGTTTCTTTATAATTACTTTTTACTGAACAATATATAATTATAGCAATTAAACATACTATACATATTGCTAGAGTATAAATACTCTTTTTCATTTATTAACCTATCTCCTCAATATATCCAGATGTTTTTTCTGCGACATATTATCGGTAATTGATTGATACCTATTTCCATATAATGAAGTGGCTTTATTATTTTTCTTTAACAGCGTGTAATACAACTCTATATTTATTATTATTAGCACAAGTAGATAAAGTTAGTATTTGATCCTCTTTTGTAACATTTATTTCAAAATCTTTATAACTTCTTGACTTTATTGTGTTAATAAAATTTTGAAATTCATTGTCATTACTAAAATTTGTTTTAATATAATAATCTTCTTTTTCTATTTGATATACAGAAAAAACTTGATATTGTTCTTCTCCATTTTCTGTTACAAATTGAATTATATAATTCTCACTGTTATTATACCATTCTTCTTTTAAAATATTATGTAGACTTCCAAACATACTACCATCTTTTCTATTATGCCCATAAATAACTATATTTTTATCTGTTGAATCTAATTTATTTTTATAATCCATAAATATCCAACCTGCTCCATTATAACTTTTATCTAATGAATGATTTAAGTAATATGAATTATCTTTAGCCCTTACTACTGGATATTCTATATTCGTATTTGGTACTTTTAGCCAAGCTACAATATCTGAATTTTTTTCTTTTAATTTATTAAAATCCACAGTATATTTTTCTACATCTTCACTTACTTTATCTACTATAATTGCTGGTTCTATTTCTTTTTTTATATCGTCTGTTTTTTTATTTTCACAATACCATTTATATATTTCAATTCCTGAATATATAATAATGATTATAAAAATAATAATTAAAAAATTATATATAATATCTTTTTTATTTTTCTTTTTACTATGTTTTGATTTCATTATATTTAGCTTCTCCTCTCAGCACTTAATTTAATATTAGTTAATATTATAACACATATACTATTTATTAAAAAAATTTCATGTAATAATTTATAATAATTAAAAAAGAACTTATGAAGTGAACTAATTTTTTTCATTTCATTAAGCTCCTTTTTATATCGTTCTTGTTTTAAGTCTTAATAATTATTTTTTTCATTTTTATTTTTAAGTTTAATTGTAAATATTATTCCAACTAGTGCAATCATTGCAATTATTGAAAATACACCAATGTTATCTCCTGTTTTTGGGTTATTTGTTACTATAGTATTTTCATCTATTAATTTATTCGTATTTTCTATTTTAAAATTTGTAGAAACTTCTCCATCATTATATAAGAACGTTAACTTATGTATTCCATTAGATAAATTTTTTAAATAATCTTTTTTTAGAATTACTATTGTACTCCCTGACATTACTGAATAATTCTCTTCTCCAATTAATTCATCATCTACCTTAAGTCCTATGAATTTTGATATATCTCCACTTGCTCTAAATCTTAATTCATTTGCCGTATCAACATTACAGATTTGATTTGCTCCGTTTAATATTTCGTACTGTAACTTTTCTTCTGTTACCCATTTCGCAAAAATTTCAGTATCTTTTGTAATTCCTTTATTAAAATCAAACTTTGTTGCAAATGTATTATCTGTATACCACCCATCAAAAGTATAACCTTCCTTTGTTGGCATAGTTGGTTGTTGTATTGCTGAATTTTCCAGCACTATTTGACTTTCAATTAAACTTCCTCCATTGCTATTATAAATTATGGTATAAGTCTTTGCTTCATTCAATATAATTTTTCCAGTATCTTTTAATGATGTTCCTTCTAGAAATTTTACTTTATTATTAATAATAATATTTGAATCGTCTATATTAGTTCCTCCAGCACTTGTTGATATCTCTAAATTTCCTCCATCAATTCTTATATTACCATTTATTGTACCTGTATATGTACTTTTACCTGGAATTTGTTCAGGTGCAAATTGTATTCCATTTGCGTCATCTGCTCTGGAATTCAATTTTATATTTCCAGATTTTATAACTACATTATGGTTAGAATAGTCACCATCTCCTAATAAAATACAATCTTTGTTTGTATTAATATCTAAGGTTCCTCCATCAATAGTTATTGTTCCACCAATATTTGAAACAATACCAAAATAATTGTCATTTCCTGTTTTGTCAATTTTTATATCACTATTAATTATCTCTAAATCATGGTTTACCCAAATTCCTGTAGCATATGCATTTTCTATATTAATAGTTGTATTATTGATTTTTAGGTCGCCACCAGGTACACTATAATCTCCTATATATGTTCCATAATACACATTTTTCATAGTTAAATTCCCATCACCTACGATTACAACATTGCTTCCAGCATCTGCACCAATACCATCGTATGATCCTTCATTTCCATCTATAACATTGTTTCCGATTAGCTGAATTGTTAAATTAGAAATTTCACTATTAATTACTGCATATTGATATCCGTACACATTAGTTATAGTCGCATTTTCTAATATAAGCGTATTAGTAGAAATGTCGAATTTTGCAGTTCCATCACCACAGTTAATTGTAGTTTTTTCTGATGTGAATTGTTCTCCGTTTACATAAATTCCATAATCTGTAGTTGCAAAAACATTATTTGGCATAAATATAAACATTGTTACTGCAATTATAACTATGCCTAAAAATAATTTGATTTTTGAAAAATTTTTATTTCTTTCATTTAAAATTTTCCTCCTTTATCTTTTGAATATAATATAATATAATATAATATAATATAATAATACATTATAATTATATCATAAATAAACTTTTTTTTAATTGAATTGATAAAAGTGTTAATCCTTTTTTATGATATGTTTTTTTATTTTGTGTTTTTATTACATTAGTTAGTATGACTTTCCTATTATATAAAAAAGAAAAACTAGCAATAAATTTCTTCTTTTTCTTTTATATAAATTTATAATGAATTATACTTTTTCATTTAATTTTCTTACTAAATTGTAATTTATTTTTTACATATTTCTAATATTTTTTTCATAGTATTAGCAGTCCTTATAGTAATTTTATTTTTTATATTTGTACTTGCTGTTTTATTCCACCAGTTTGACTTTCTATAATTTTTTAAATCATACGACCAAAATATAGAATTATTATATTCTTTAATCTTTTCAATATCTTCACTTAAAGTTCCAATAGCATTATATACTTCATCATATTTTGTAGGAGGAATTATAAAAATCAAATTATCATATATTTCTTTATTATCAGTACCCCACCATTTAGGAGTATTATTTAATATATCTTCAAGTTCAAATGCAGTCATAATAAAAATAGGTATTTCAAGAGTAAATTTATTTTTTATAATCTTATAAATATCTTGCATTATACTTTCTTTATTATCTACATCAGTTTCAAAAATAACATTACCACTATTAAGATAAGTAACAACATTTTTATATTTATTTTCTTCTAATTCTTTTTTTAATTCACTCATTGAAATTTTATTTTTACCACTTATATTTATTCCTCTTAATAACGCTATATATTTCATAATACCTCCAACTTTCAACTTATAATTTTTAAATCCACATAATTCATCATTAATTCTTTAAATAATTCCATCTTTTTTCATCTTACTTATTATTTTTGAATAAACTCTATCTTTCATCCATGGTTCAGATGATACTTCCATTATTTTATTAATTGGTATCCATTTTACACCACTATTTTCATCTTCTTTTACATGTATTTCTTCATTTTCATCAGCTTCTAATAAATATGTAACATTAAGATGAACATGTGAGCCAACATACTTTCCACTTTTCTCATGACCATTTACATTAATTAATTCTAGTGAATAAATATTTTTAGAAATTGGGACAACATTTTTTATTCCAGTTTCTTCTTTTGTTTCTTTCATAGCAACATATAAAAGATCACTATCTCCATCACTATGTCCCCCTACCCAGGCCCAGGAATTATATATTTTATGGTATATCATTAAAAGTTTTGTTCTATCTTTATTAAGCACAAATGCAGAACTAGTAAAATGTCCATATTGATTTTGTCTAGTTAATACATCATCAAAATCTTTAATATAATTTAACATTATATTTTTATCAGTTTCTTCTTGTTCATTATATGGAACAAATTTTTCAAGATTATCCTTTAAACTATCCACATTAATTTTTATTTTAATACCTAGAACTCCATATTCTTTTTCTTTTTCATGTGAATAGTATTGTTCCATTAATTTAGTTTTTCTATTTATTTCATCTTCATCAGTATATAGCTTCCTAAATAAATTTTCAAAAGTGTTTTCTCTATATAAGCCTATAACATCTACTAATAATTTTTCATGTAAATCTGGTAATTTTGAAAATTCTATTTTATCTCCAATTTTTATTTGCTGTCTTTTTTCATCATATAATCTAAATTCTACCTTTTTTGTTCCATTTTTTATTCTTTCAAATGGGCTTTCATTTAATTTCATTTTATGTATCATATATATACCTCCATTTTCTACTTATATTTTGTTTAAAAGTTTATGTTCAACCTTAGTAACAATTTACTAATTTTTGCTTTCTTCTAAATATCTTTTATACATTTCATCCATACTTGAAATATATTCCCTATCTTGTTTTATTCTAAATTTTTCATATTCATTTTCTGCTTTTTCTATAGCTTGTTTATGAGATATTTTGCCAGAATCATTTAATATTTTTTTCTTTCTATACTTTAATAAATCATTCGCAACCTCAATCCAATCTTTCATCATCATTGTCTTTTGCTCTTTCGCTTCTGTTTCAGCGACATCTAGAAACAGATTTGTTAAATCATTTAATTTATCCAATTCTTCTTTTTCTAAATAATTTTTAGCAACACCAATATCATACTTCATTATTTTACCATCCGGACTATTTTTCCAATTAGTAAGCCCCATATGTATCTTTTCACTACTGACTCTTTCATAAATAAGTTCTGCAGCAGTTTTCCCGGTAATAGCATAATGTAATTTATTTTGAACTATTTTAAAAAATGTATATGCTTCTTCTGAATTTTTGTTATAATCAATGCTTGTTGATTCAAATACATCTGTAATTTTTTGGTACTGCCTTCTTTCACTTAATCGAATTTCTTTTATTGTTTGTAATAATTCATCATAATAGTCTTTCCCAAATTTAGGTCCATTTTTCATTTTTTCAACATCTATTACAAAACCTTTAATCATATAATCTTTTAATATCTTTGTAGCCCAAATTCTGAATTTAGTTGCTTTTTTAGAATTAACTCTATATCCAACTGCAATTATTGCATCTAAATTATAAAATTCAAGTTCTCTTTTTACGTTACGATTTCCCTCTTCTCGAACTACCGAGATTTTCTCGGTAGTTGAATTTTTATCTAATTCATTTTCTTGGAATATATTTTTCAAATGCAAACTAATATTGTCAGAACTACATTCAAACAAATCTGCCATACTTTTTTGTGTTAGCCATATTGTTTCGTCTTTTAATATTACATCTATATTAATTTTACCTTCATCAGTTTCATATAGTAATATATTACTTTCATTCATATATTTCACATCCTCTCAAATTAATTTTTCGTTAGTATATGTTTCTTTATATGAGTAATGTGGCAAGTAAAACATATACTCCTCTTTCAATCTACTATTTTATATCTTTTCTAAAACCTTTATTTTCAAGACTTTTCAGGTGTAGTACTGAAACACATTCTACGTGTTTCGTACCAGGAAACATATTAAATGCTTCTAAAAACTTAAGTTTATATTCTTCAAGAAGACTTATATCTCTTTTTAATGTACTTGGATTACAAGAAATATATATTAGTTTTTTACACTTGATTTCATTTAACATAGCAATAACCTTCTTATCAAGCCCACTTCTCGGAGGATCAACTACTATAACATCATAATTATCTTTTTCTAATAAAGATGCATCTCCTTTAATAATTCTATAATTAGAAATATTATTATCTTTTATATTTTTCCTAAAACATCTAACAGAATCTTTATTAATTTCTATTCCTACTACTTCTTTACAAATATCACTTAAATAAATACCAATACTTCCTGTACCACAATATAAATCAAGTAGTTTATCAGAATTTATAACATATTCTTTAACTTTATCATACAAAAAAGAAGCACATTTATTATTAACTTGAAAAAAACAATTTTGATTAATATTATACTTAATACCACCAAATTCATTTACTATATATTCTTCTCCATAAATAAGCTTATCATTTTGATAAATACTAATAAGTCTAGGATACTTAATCAAACTTAAAATATCTTTATTATTAATACTACCCTTCACACTTAACAAAAGACCATAAGTTCCTTTTTTTATCACTACTTCTTCTACTAAAGATAAATCAATATTTTTTAAAAAACTAATTAACTCATTAATTTCATCATCTAAAAGTAAACAATTAGAAACTTCAATTAACTCATTTGTTTTTTCTTTATAAAATCCAAGTTTTTTATCTTTAACATGTAAAGTAACTTTATTACGATAACCATATCTATCAAAAAAATTTATTTTACAAGGATAATCATTAAAAAGCCTAGAAATATACTTTTTCTTAAGCTCATTTTCTCTATCAAAAGAAACATGTAAAAGTCTGCATCCTCCACAATTCTCATAATAAGGACACTTTACTTTTTCTATATCATTACTTCTTTTAATATAAGAAATAACTTCTCCCAAAGCATACTTTCTATTAATACCTGTAATTTTAATCTTAACAATATCTCCTTTAACTGTTCTAGGTATAAAAATTGGAAAATCATTTTCTTTACAAATACCATTTCCATTATGATTATCATCTATTATTGTAACAACAATTTCATCATTTAACTTCATATAAATCACTCTCTAATCATATTCTAACACATAGAAAAACAAAAAGAAATAGATTTAAAACCTACTTCTTTTTATCTTTAGATGACTCACTTTTTTCATCTTCTTTTTTATCTGAATTTTTACTATTATTATCTTTATCAGTATCTTCTTCAAAATCTATTTCTGCATCCTTATTAAGAAAATATATAATTAATGCTCCGAGTAAAACAATAATAGCAATTTTTATAACATTACCCCAAACAATATCTGATTCTTCTTTCTTTTCTTCATCTGTTTTACTTTTTTTAGAAGAATCAAGTGCCTTACTATCATCTTCTTCAAGAGTTAAATTTTTTTGATTACTATTATTACTATTAATAGAACTATCATTACTCAAATTAACATTTTTTACTTCTTCTACTTTATCTTGATATTTAATAATATCTTTATACCTTAAATTATCATTATACCCTAAATTATCAAAAGTAATTATGCCATTTTCAAGTTCAAAAATAATATTACTATTACTATCTAAATTCTTCTTAAAAGTAATTTTCAAAACTAAAGAATTATCACCATAAGTTCCTAAACCTACTACTCTGATTGCATCACTTTTGTTTAAATAACTTACCCCTTTACCAGAAACTATTTTAACAAACTTTAAATTAGAACTAGTTTTTATATTAAATTCAAATCCATTAACTATTCCATCAGAATTTATATAAATATTATACGTAACATAATTAAAAGTTTCAGTAACATTTATATTAAAAGAAGCTTTATCACCACTACTTGTTTTTATATTATTAACTATTTTATTTAATTCTACAACATCATTTATATTCAAAACATTATCATCATTAATATCACAAGCAATCTTATCATAACTATTAAATTTTTGATATAGAACTTTATTTTTCAAAAGATTAACATCTTTATTATTGACTAATCCATCTCCATTAACATCATTTTTTATTATAATTTTTAAACTATCTAAATATTTTCCATCTCTATCATATAATTTTAAAATAGTATTCATATTCAAAATATCAGAAGTTCCTACTAATTCAAACTTAAGACCATTATAATTTAAATTACTAGAGAACAAAGATTTATTTATATTATCAAGACCATTTATTATTAAGTAATTGTCAGTAAGCTTTATTTTATACTTAGAATCATCTATCAAACTAATATTATAAAAAGATCTTTTAACGTTCATTAAATACTTATATTGACTATTTGATAAATAATCAAATAAAAGTAAAGCATCAACAATATCTTCATCACTTAAATTAGCATTATAGATAAATAAATCATAAAAATCTAAAACTTTTTCTTTATTAATTTTACTATAATAATCCTCTAAATCATCAAAAGCAGATTTAAAAAATGAAGACTCACTAGGCATTCTATCCAAGTAATTATCTATTTTCTTATCTAATAATTGATACTTGCTATCTAAATTATAAATATCCTCGAATAAAGAAACAAAATCCGAAACTTTATCTTTATCTAAATTATTTATCAAATCAGAATCAATAGAAGTTATATCTATAGAAGCGCTTTCAAATAAATTACTAAGTTTATCATAATTATCCTTATATTCATCTTTTAAATCATTTATTTCTCCGAGTAAATCAGAAGTTATATTTTTGTTATTATCAAAAAAATAATCTTTTACTTTAGTAGAATCACTTACAATACTATCAAAATCATTATTATAAGAAGAGGACAAAACTTTATCTAAAGTAACATCAAGCTCTTCAATATAAGAATTTAATTTATCAGTAACACTAGAACCATCATATAAAACATTAGGATTATTTCCTTTATCAAGTTCATCTTTAATAAACTGATTAATTTCAAGTATATAACTATTTATAGTATCCTTAGCTAAGTTATAATCATTAATAATTTCATCATAATAACTTTTGTAACTATTAACATAACTATCATAATTAATATAGAAATCATTATATTTATTATAATACTCTAAAAAATAAGTTTTCTTAATAAGTTCTGCTAAAGAAGTTCCTGTAATTAAAACTTCCTCTAAACCAGTTTCACTATTATAATAAGTAACATCATTAACATTAGTAAAACTCGTTACTTCATCTTTAATATTTTTAGAATCATATTCTGCTAACAAAGGTGAATTACTATCTACTAGAACTTTTCTAACAGAAATACTATTTCCAAAACTATTAAGATAATCAGTATAAGTATTATTAAAAGAACTATATTCATTATAAAAATTATCTACTGCGTATTTAAAAGTAATATTCTCATAAGATGAACTTTCCTTTGAAGAGGTAAACTTAGAATCTATATCATTAGCTTTGTTACTAATATCAGTAATATAACTATTAACAGCAGTACTACTTTCTGCATAAACATTTGCTATTGGTGCAATAAAAAAGTTACAAATCATAAAAACAAGTGTACCCATTGCTATTTTTTTATTTATTTTTTTCATAACCAAACTCTCCCTTCATAGTACCCCAGTACTATATAAATTAAGTATATAAAATATCTTAATTTTTTGCAAGAAAATTCTGGCAATTTTACAAAACAAAAAGAAGTGAACTAATCACTTCAATGTTACATTGCATCTTTTCTAGAAAAATTAAGTCTTCCTTTGTTATCAGTCCCAATAAACTTAACAACTATTTCATCACCAAGTTTTACAACATCTTCAGTCTTTTCTACTCTTTCTTTTGCAAGTTTTGAAATATGAACTAGTCCTTCGCATCCAGGCCATACTTCTACGAAACAACCAAAGCTTTCAATTTTTACTACTTTTGCAGTATAAATTTCCCCTGGCTCAACTTCTCTAACTACATCTTCAATTAATTTAATTGCTTTGTCGATAACATCATAATCATTATGATAAAGTATTACTCTTCCATCATCTTCAATATCTATTTTTACAGCATTTTTATCATTAACACTAACAACTCCACTTGCATCTTGAATAATTTTTGTAATGACATCACCACCACGTCCAATGACATCTTTAATTTTTTCTTCTTTGATTTTAATTTGTTTAATTTTTGGAGCATACTTAGATAATTCTTTTCTTGGCTCTTCTATTGCTGTTTTCATATTTTCAAGTATTTCAAATCTTGCCTTTTTAGCTTGTTCTAGAGCTTCTTTTAAGATTTGTTTAGTTATTCCTTTTATTTTAATATCCATTTGAAGTGCACAGATTCCATTTTTTGTTCCTGCAACTTTAAAATCCATGTCTCCAAAATGATCTTCTGCTCCTTGAATATCTGTAAGAATTGTATATTTATCACCTTTAGTAATAAGTCCCATAGCAATACCTGCAACCATATCTTTAATTGGAACTCCTGCAGACATTAAACTCATACAACCAGCACAAATGCTTGCTTGAGAAGATGAACCATTACTTTCAAGCACTTCAGATACAACTCTTATCGTATAAGGAAACTCTTCTTCACTTGGAATAACTCTAGCAAGAGCTTTTTCCCCAAGAGCACCATGTCCTATCTCTCTTCTTCCTGGAGCACCATATCTACCTGTTTCTCCAACACTAAATTGTGGAAAATTATAATGATGCATAAATCTCTTTCCTTCTTCATCAGAAAGACCATCTAAAATTTGATATTCTCCAATTGATCCTAAAGTTGTAACACTAAGAACTTGAGTTTGACCCCTAGTGAATAAAGCTGAACCATGAGTACGTGGTAAAATATCAACTTGTGAGTCAAGTGGTCTTATTTCATCAACACGTCTTCCATCAGGTCTTATCTTTTCTTCAGTAATAAGTCTTCTTATTTCTTCATATTCAATTGCCTCAAGAACTTCATCTACTTGATTAATAACTTTTTCTATATCTTCAGAATCTTTATACATTTCTCTAAAAGTTGTACGAACTTCTTCTTTAAGTTCATCTATTTTTTCTTGACGAGCAAGTTTTTCCTCTATTTGAATAGCATTAACCATCTTAACAGTAATTATATCTCTTACTTTAGAATTAATCTCTTCATCAATTTTAACTATTTCATAATCTTTTTTAGGAATACCTACTTCCATGACTATTTTTTCTTCAAATTCTATTAATTCTTTAATTGCTTCATGTCCAAACATAAGTGCCTCTAACATATCTTCTTCACTTACTTCAGCACTACTTGCTTCAACCATGTTTATTGCTTCTTTAGTTCCTGCTACCGTAAGATAAATATCACTTTTCTCTTGCTCTTCTCCAGTTGGATTAATAACAAACTGTCCATTAATACGTCCTACTATAACTGAAGCAACTGGTCCTTCAAAAGGTAAATCACTAATTGAAAGAGCTAAACTTGATCCAAAAAGTGCAGTCATTTCAGGAGAATTATCAGTATCTACTGATAAAACTGTATTAACAACTTGAACTTCATTTTTAAACCCTTCTTTAAAAAGTGGTCTAATTGGTCTATCAATAAGACGAGCAGCAAGTGTTGCATTTTCAGTAGGACGACCTTCTCTTTTAATAAAACCACCTGGTATCTTACCTACAGAATATTGCTTTTCTTGATATAAAACCATAAGTGGAAAAAAATCTCCAGTTGATGGCTCTTTCTTATTGGTAACCGCAGTTAAAACAACAGTATCTCCATATCTAACTAAACAAGAACTAGATGCTTGTTTAGCAAGTTCTCCTATTTCTACTTTTAAATTTCTTCCTCTAAAATCTAATTCAAATACTTTTTTCATTATTTCCTCCTATAAAAAGAAAGACGCTAAAAAAGAAGCGCCTATCTATTTTCTTAAATTTAATTTTTTAACAACATCACGATATCTAGTAACATCTTTATTCTTTAAGTAGTTAAGTAAACTTCTTCTTTGTCCTACTTTTTTAAGAAGTCCTCTTCTAGAATGATAATCATGTTTATGTTCTTTTAAATGTTCTGTTAAAACAAGAATTTCTTCAGTAAGAATTGCAATTTGAACTTCTGGAGAACCAGTATCTTTCTCATCTTTAGCAAATCTCTTAATAATTTCTTGTTTCTTTTCACTTGTTAAAGCCATTTTTTTACCTCCTTTTTCTAATTCACCATAACCTAGTATAAATGAGGATTTAATCTATCCACGTCATGGAACGTATTTAATATACTATATTTTATTAATAAAATCAAGCAAAATTAGTTTTTTTATTTTTTGATTTTTTAAATTATGATTTCTTTCTAAATAATCATACAAATATTTTTTATTCTGCTATTATACTTATACTTAATTCTCTCTTTTTAATCCACTTATCTTATAAAAATATTATTTATCTAATAGTAACCAATCTATTAGATTCATAACTTTAATACCATTAAAATCTTTGTTTATAGTTTTATCCATAGTTAATATTATCTTTTCATAGTTATCTTCTATGTTTTATAAACTTCTTAACTCTCTTGCTAAAACATTTTCAAAAGTTTTTCAAGTTCATTTGCAAAACTTATCTTTTTTGACATTTTTTTCAAATGAGCAAATTTTGCTATTATATAGTTAAATCCTTAGACTTTTCACTATTTTCTTTAATAAATTTTTTGTCTTTACGGGCAAACTTTTTTTTCATAATCACGTCTATCTGATGCCGACATATTATAATTTGTTAAGTATAAATAATTCAAATAATTTTTAGCTTATAGCATCATATTTAAAATCAAAATCTAATCAATAAATACCTTTTTTATATTAGGAGAATTAGTTATATAAACCATTGTAGAATAACATAAATCAAATTCAAGAACATCTCCTACTTTTATATCTCTTTTAGCATCTTCAACATCCACTATAGTATGGTCACTAGAAGAACCAACAATAAATGCTCCATCTTCATTTAGTATAAGATCATCAGTAAAAGCATAATCAACTTTTCCAATAGCAAGAAGTGCTCTTCTTCTAATACCCCTATCTTCATAGGTTGGTTTATTTCCAAAAGCATCTACAAATATTTCTCCTACTGGATGAGTTGGTTTATTCTTTACTTCAATTACTTCACATCTAAGTTTAAAAACATCTTGATACATATAACTCATGTCATATCCCCAAAGATCTTTTAAATCCTTAGCAAGAAGTATTCCTTCTCCTACTCTAAGATTGTTAATTCTTTCAGGCATATTTTTCTCAAATATTCTAGGTAAACTAGTAGTAGCACCACCTGAAATAATATCTAGTTTTCTTCCTATTTTATCTTCTATTTTTTCAGCTACCGAAACAAGTTCATTTAGTTTTTCCTCTGTCGGAGTAATCGCTCCATAACAACCAAGATTAGTACCAATTCCAGATAGATATAAATTAGAAAGATCATTTTCTACCAATAAAGATGCCTCTATTATATCATCTTCACTCCAAAAACCTTCTCTTAAATCACCAAGATCTTTCATAAGAATTACCTTATGAACTTTATCCTGTTTTTTAGCCTCTTCATTTAAAGCTTTTAAAACTTCTATTTCACTATTTAAACTAATGTCAGTTACTCTAACAACATCACTTACTTCACTAAGCATAGGAATTCTAATCATCATAAGCGGAGCTTTTACTTTTCCAACCAAAGGTTCAAGCTGTTCAACTCTTGATGATCCAATATAAGATACTCCTTCTTCATCAAATGCTTTAGCAACTTCAAAAAAGCCACTAGAACCTTTAATTATTCCTACTATTTCTACTCCTTCCTC
This sequence comes from Bacilli bacterium, assembly GCA_051872415.1. Lineage (GTDB taxonomy): Bacteria > Bacillota_I > Bacilli_A > RF39 > UBA660 > UMGS1449. Next base: position 17,091 of record JBJEDW010000066.1, on the reverse strand, counting down.
CATGCATTTATTTTTAACTTGTCTTATATTACTTTTTAATTTTTTTAAATCAATTATAAGTTCTGGATATTTACTCATATCATCACACCTTTTTTATTTATTTTCATTTGTTTTAGATATTATCTTTTCTTTTAATTTTTCCTCTTCTTCTAAAACAGTATAAGCAATTTTACCTACTAAAGTTTTAGGAAGTTCTTTTCTAAATTCAAATATTTTAGGCATAGCATACTTAGCTACGTACTTTTCACAATATTCTTTTATCTCTTTTTCAACATCTTCATCTAGTTTAACTTCTTTTTTTAAAACTACAAAAGCTTTTGCAATTTGACCCCTATATTTATCAGGTACTGGAATAACTGTTGAAGCAGCAACATATTCATGTTTATTAATAATTCCTTCAATATAAGATGGATAAATGTTATAACCAGATGAAATAATTATTCTTTTAAGTCTTGATTTAAAATAAACAAAACCATCTTCATCTATACATCCTATATCTCCAGTATGAAGCCATAAATTTCCATCTTTATGAACTTTTAAAGTATCGTTTGTTTCTTTCTCATCATCTAAATATCCCATCATAACAGTAGGACCACTTATACAAATTTCTCCATCTTGCATGCACTTTGCTTCTTTAATTGTACCAATTTCAACAATCTTATAAATCATATCAGGAAAAGGAATTCCTATGCTTCTATTTTTATGCATATTAGTTGGAGTAAGACAAGTAGCAGCACAAGCTTCAGTAAGACCATATCCTACTCTTATTTTAGCATTTGATCCATACTTTTTAAACATATCATTATACTTAACAAGATTTTCTTCATCCATAACATCTCCGCCAGAGACTATGCAGTTAATTGAAGAAAAATCACCTTCTTTAAGATTTTTATTATTATAAATAGCTTCAAATAAAGTAGGAACACCCACTAAAAAGTTTGGTTTAGTTTTTCTAATGAGTTCCACTAATTTCTTAGCTTTAAAAGTTGGAACAAGAATACATTTCATGCCAATATGTAAACAAGTATGAATACATACCCCAAGACCAAACCCATGAAAAATAGGCATAATACAAAGAATAGAATCTCCTTCTTTTGCAGGATCACACATAAAATGAGCTTGATACGCTAAAGCATTAAACGAAAGATTAGAAAGCATAATTCCTTTAGGAGTACCACTTGTTCCCCCACTATAAAGAACAACTGCTAAATCACTATCTTTTCTTGGAACTGTATAATCTTCATAATAATTATGTCCTTTTTGAATAAACTTTTTATAAGACATAACTTCTCTATTTTGAAAAGCCTTTAAAAACACTTGTTTTATTTTCTTTATAGCTTTAGTAACATCAGTATTAAAAATAGAATACATAGTCTTCTTAAGACCTTTCAAACTATACCCAGCCGAAGATACTATTACTTTATTAACACTAGTATTATTAATAATATTTATAACTTTTTTATAATCAATATCAATAGTCATAATAAATTTAGATTTAGTCTTATTAAGAAAAAACTCTATTTCTTTTTCACTAGAAAGTGGATGAATCATATTAGAAACAGCTCCAACCATATTAACTGCATAAAACATAAAAAGAGCTTCTGGAGTATTAGGCATACAAATGCTAACAACATCTCCTTCCTTAACTCCAATTGTTTTTAAAGATTTAGCACAATCAATTACATTATCCATCAATTCTTTATAAGTATATTTGTTATTAAAATACTCAATTGCGTCATTATCTGGATACTTTAAAACAGTATCCATCAAAACGTCAACCATAGAGCCTTTTGGATATTCTAAATGATGCGGAATATCCCCATAAAAATCATACCAAGGATAATCATCTTTATTTAATTTCAACTTTAACATTACAATCATCCTCCAAAAGTTTTGGATTATCAAGAATATACTCAAGTAACTGAATAGACTTTATCATATAAAAACCATCTGCTATTCTTTCATCTAAGGTTATTCCAAAATTACAAAAATCTCTTATTTCTTTTTTACCATCCTCATTTATTATTTCTTTTTTATAAATTTTACCCATTGTAACTAAAATAGAATTAGTACCAAAATCTGTAATATTATGATATATAGCTTCTTTAGAACCAATACTTCCAATATTAGACATAACAACACTACTATAATATAGTATTTCTTTTGTCATAGAACTAGGAACTAAATCATACCTATCTAAAAGTTTAAACACCCAAACAATAAAAGCCCTGATAGGTTTTGGCATTTTACCTATCTTTGCAACAAAATCATCAGTACCACTAGAAGAACTATTTCTAGTCTTTTTAACTCTTTTAGAAATCCTATCACTTATACTAAATAAATTGTCATCTTCATTGATTTTTAGAACTTGCATAAGCTCTTCTGAATCATCATCAAAAGTAGTTTTAGCAACATAAGAAACAGTTACCTCATTTCTCTGATAAAAATGTCCATTTACAATAAATCTATTAAGATAAGGTCTATTATAAATAACTTTACCTATTACTGTTGCAAATACATGAAAATAAGTTATATGTCTTTCTTTATTTTTTTTATTTACCTCTTCAACATACTTTTTAAGTTCAGTCACATCAATTTCTTGATTTACATAAACTTCACTTTCACATCTTTTCTTTTTCAAATGATACATAATATAATTCATTCCATTTAAGTTAGTTATTCTCCTGCCATCTCTTCGATCTTTAAAATTTTTCATTTACTTTCTCACCCTCTTTAAAACATTTATAGTTTCTTTAACTGTATCTTCTAAAGTAGATAAATAATTCTTTCCAAGTTTTTCCTTATACAAAAAGTCTAAAAATTCACATCTCATTGCATTATTTGGTCTACCATAAACAATATTACCTTTATTAAGCAAATAACCAAATTCAATATTCGTGGAAAGACCAAGCATATCATTACTTCTTGGAATCCAAAACATAACAACATCTGCTCTTTCTAACATATCCTGATCAAATTTCATTTCATTAACACCAGTTTCATAATCATAATAAGATTTATGTCTAAACTCTGGAACATAAACAATATCAGAAAAACCTAAATCATCAAACATTTTAATAGCCTCTCCTCTCCAAGAAAGAACATCTTTATCTCTTGGAGTAGGTCCTGCTAAAAAACATATTTTTTTATTTTCATCAAATTTCTCACCTGTATAAACTAGATCCATATATATCCTCCATTTCCATTATAGCACATTTGTAAAAAAACTGAATATAATAAATTGTAACTAAAGGAGGAAATATAATGAAAAAGATAATTATACTTATTACTTGTATAGTTATTGCAGTAATATGTTTAATATTCTATAGTTTCTATTCAAGTAAAGAAAGTAATAATTTAACAAAAGTTAAAGTAGCAGAAGTAACCCACAGTGTTTTCTACGCCCCACAATATATTGCTTTAGAAAAAGGATTCTTCAAAGAAGAAGGATTAGATATTGAACTTACTCTAACAAGCGGAGCAGATAACGTAATGGCCGCAGTTTTATCAGGAGATGCTGATATAGGACTTTCAGGTAGTGAAGCAACAATTTATGTTTACAATCAAGGAGAAAAAGATTATATAAAAACATTTGCACAGTTAACTCAAAAAGATGGATCATTTTTAGTATCAAGAGAAAATATTAAAGATTTTAAAGTAGAAGATTTAAAAGGTAAATACATAATCGGAGGAAGAGAGGGAGGCATGCCTGAAATGACACTTGAATATGCCCTAAAACAAAAAGGAATCGATCCTAAAAAAGATTTAACTATTGATACAAGTATTGACTTTGCATCAATGGCCGGAGCATTTATCGGAGGAACAGGAGATTTTGTTGCCCTATTTGAACCTCTTGCAACAAAAGTTGTAAACGAAGGATATGGTTATAAAGTAGCACAACTAGGAACCCTAACAGATAATATTCCATATACAGCTTATAATGCTAAGACAAGTTATTTAGAAAACAATAAAGACACTATAAAAGCATTTGAAAGAGCTATTCAAAAAGGACTTGACTTTGTTCATGAAAAAACAAGCGATGAAATAACAACAGCAATAATGAATCAATTTCCTGATACTTCCTATAACGACATAAAAAGTGCTGTAGAAAGTTACAAAAAAAATGACACTTGGCCTAAAAACACAACCTTCACCAAAGAATCATTCGATCATATGCAAGACATCGTTATAGAAGCAGGATTCTTAAATAAAAAAGTAAGTTACAATGATTTAATCTATGGAGAATAATCTATTAGAAGTCAAAAATTTAAGCAAAATATATCATAATGAAACTGGAGAAATATTAGCTTTAAAAGACATAAGTTTTAATGTTAAGAAAAAAGAATTTATCTCAATTGTTGGACCTTCTGGATGTGGAAAATCAACTATTCTAACAATACTTGCAAATATCTTAAAAGAATCAAGTGGAAAAATAAAATTTAATATCAAAAACCCAAAAATAGGATACATGTTACAAGAAGATTCTCTTTTTCCTTGGAGAACTGTACTAGAAAATGCTTGCTTAGGTCTAGAAATTAAAAAAGAGTTAAATAATAAAACTAAAGAAAATGTAATTAAACTCCTAAAAAAATATGGACTTAAAGATTTCATAAATAACTACCCTAGTAGCTTATCTGGAGGACTAAAACAAAGAGTTGGATGAATAAGATAAAGACACTTTTAATTTAACTTTTATTAAAAATTCCATTTAATTTGAATTTCTCTAGTATTTATATCCTTTTCTAGTTTTCCAACATAAATTTTATCTATAAACTCTTGAGTTGTAACAATATTTAAACTTTTAAATTTCTTATATTCATTATATATTTTACTATCAAGTAACTCTCCTTCTTTCATTTTATAAAAATCTATTTCACTTTCCAAAGATTTAATCTGATTCTTAAAAACAGTTTCATCTGCATCATAAATACAAACTAAATCACTAAATTGTTTATAACTAATAACACCATTTACTTTATCCTCATAAAGATTTTTTAAATATTTCAAAGTTTTAGAAAGCTTAATTTTAATATCTTTTTTTTGGATTTCTAAAGACTTAATTTTCTCATCAAATTTAGTTTTAAAATTTTTTAAAACTAATTCTTTTAATTTATCTTCATCATAAAACTTATCAATTTTTTTATTAATAGTATCTAAAACTAAATTTTCTAACACATCATAGCGTATAGAAGATCTATTTACACAATAATTATAACCATTACAATTAGATGAACAAACTAAATATTCATGCTTACCAGAACTTTTTTTTCTCATATAATGTCCACATTCCAAACAAAATACTTTACCAGAGAAATTATGAGCAATTCCTGTTTTTTTTATAGGTTTAGTCCTTTTTTTTATAAGATTCTGGACTTTATAAAATGTTTCTTCATCCACAATAGCTTCGTGAGTATTTAAAACTTTAATCCACTCACTTTTATCTTTATTCCTAATTTTATGATTTTTATAACTAACAGTAGTTCTTTTTCCCTGAATTAAATGCCCTAAATATATTTCATTTTTTAAGATAGTTTTAACAGCTACTGCACTCCAGTTTATTTCTTCTCTAATTTTATTACTTACTATATTAAGTTTAATTCCTCTTTGATACTTATAAAGAGAAGGACAAGGTATATTATTATTATTTAAATACTTTGCAATACTTGTAAAACCTAAACCCTTCAAATATAAATCAAAAATATTTCGAACAACTAGGGAAGCAACTGGATCAACTATTAATTTATTATTATCATCTTTAGATACATCATAACCAAACACCGCAAAAGGAGAAATAAATTCGCCCTGCTTCATTTTAGCATTAAAGGCACTTCTTATATTATTTGATACATCTTCTAAATACCATTCATTAACAAGTCCATTTATTTGTCTAGACTTCTTATTACCAACATTTGCAGTATCAGCATTATCAGATAAACCTATAAACCTCACATTCCATTCAATAAACTTGTTATGAATATACTTTTCAATAATTTCCATATCTCTAGAAAACCTAGATTGACTCTTACATAAAACAACATCTAATTTTCTATTTTCACAATCCCTAATAAGTCTTTCAAACTGAGGTCTATATGTACCCGCTCCAGATAAATCCTCATCTAAATACTCATCTACTAGTATAAAATTTGATCTTTTATTAATTTCTTCCATAAGAAGATTTCTTTGATTTTTAATTGACTCGCTATCATCTTCTTTATTTTTCTTATTCCTATCTTCATCAGACAATCTAAGATAAATACCAACTCTAAGCATTTTTTTACTCCTATTAAAAACTAAAAATCCATAATTTTAATGATTTTAAAAATCTTTTCATTGATAATTTTTTTTAAATCTTCATCAGTTAAATCACTAACAGTTTCAATAATTTTATATTCTACTTGATTAATAATATCTCCCCCTAACACTAATAAATATTATTTAAAAAGATAGAAAAATATACTTTTTTGCATAATAAAAACCTCTTCATTTTTACATGAAAAGATTTTATTTACAACTTAAATAATAATTACTAAAACCTTAGTTTAATTATTAATCTACTGATCCATAAGTTAAAGTAATATCACCAAAATCAACTGTAAAATCACCATCTGCTCTTGTTGCATCACTTGCATATTCAATAGTAACTACTACTTCTTCATATCCATCAATTGCTAATAAATGATCAGCGATACTATCATTAGAACCAGTATAAGTATTAGAACCGACTTTTACAGTAACACTAATTCCATTACAAGCAGCTTCAACCATTGTAGCATCTGTTCCACTACCAGCAGTACATACTTTTGTAGCAGTATCCCCATCAACATTTGCATAAGTAACAGCATTAAGGAAAGCGTCATATTTACCAGCATTGTGAGCATAAAAACTATATGTCACAGTTTGTCCTGGTTCAGTAAAGTTAGCTTTTAATCCTGAAATTGTAGGAGAATCAGTATTATCAATAGTAGCAGTGTCTCCTGTAGCATTATTAGTTCCAACACCAGTAACATCACCAGCTTGTTCAGCAGTATTTGAATTTGAGAAATTGACATCAAAATCTGTAGCACTTGGGGTAACATTTGCACTTGATTTAATTGTTAAAGTATTAGAAAATGCAGCAAATCCCACTGATAAACCAATAACCGCAACTACAACAGCTATAATTGCAATAATTCTGGTACTATCCTTTCTTTCCATATTATAAACTCCTTTCTTTTTAATAAATAGAACAAACAATAGTATTAACAAAACAAAATTACATAAAACTATTATTACTTCTATCTTGTTCTAATGGTACCATATAAATAAGAGTATAGTCAAGGTCTATATGAAGACTATTTTTGCGACTTACCATTAATCATACACTATAAAATTATTAATTTATATATTCTAATCGATATTTTTTAAAGTATATAAAATCAAATCATTATCATGTTTAATAAAGAAATAACATTTTTGATGAGGAGTAACTTCATAATAAAATATTGGTCTATGTAAATTATCCCTAGCATCCAAAAGTTCAAAGAAACTATCGACTTTAGTAATATTACTATTTTCAAAATCAGGCATAGTGTTCGTATTAACTATCAATCTATCATATTGTTTTAATATTTTCTTTAATTTTTTATCATAATCACTACTTTTATATTGAATAGTCCAAATACTCTTCACCATTATAAAAAACGAAGCTACTGCTAAAATCAAAGATAACAAACTCAAAACTAAATATTTAATATCATCCACTTTATAATCACTCGGAGTAAGTATAAAATTGATATTTTCGATTTTTAATGAATCCATTTCTATATTTATAGCTTTTTCTGATAATGGAATTACTAAATTAATTTTTCCAGTTCCATTCATTTTAGAATTATAACCAGAATCTTCATCAATTTTTCTACTTAATTCCATATATACTTTTAATCTGCTTTCAGTATCAACACCATAAGAAGACTTAAAATTATTTGCTAAAGAATTATAATGTTCATAGTCAATTTTTACTTTTTCTTTAATAGAATATTCTTTTTCATTATTAATTTTAAACTTTTTTTCATCTAACAAATCATATTTTTTTGTATAAAACAAAGATTTATTATCAGCATTTACAATTTCTAAATCCGCGACTATTTTATAAGAGTACTCTCCATTTAACAAAACATCAGACTTAAAATTATAATTATAATCAATAGAAATATAATCGATTATACTAGCAATATAACTCATACCTTCATCTAAATATTTTGTCTCATAATAATCATTATTCTTTAGAAAAACTTTGTAATTAGGAGTTCCATGTTCCTCATAAAAAATATTTTTTTCATCTTGAATAAAAATCGATTTATTTATAAAAAATAATGAAAGTAAAATACAGATAACAAATATTACAATAAAAGTAAGCATTCTTAAAGAATAACCATAATAAAAGTGCCTTTTAGTTTCTTTTATTTTTGGCTCAACTAACTGCATATCTTCTTCTTTAATATTTTCTAATTCATTTTTAACTTTTTTAGTTTTTTTATTCATAAATTTCCTCCTACAATTCGCTAAGCCAAACAGTTGGATAGCCTATATATGGTACTTTTATTTTAACTATACCTATTATATCACTTTTTTCAACTGTATAGTTATCTATTTTTTTATTTGCATCACCTTTTGTATAATAGAAAGTTTCATCATCTACCTTAACGACATTAATTAATCTATGTACAACAACCTTATCTTCAATCCTAAACGCTATTATCTCACCTTTTTTTATCTTATCATAATTATCATATTTTTCATCAATTCTTTCAATTACAACAACAGAACCCCTATCAAATTCTGGCCTCATAGAGCCACTTGCAATGGCAATCGCATAATATTTAAAATAACCTGAAACAAAATAAACCAAAAATGATGTTATCAAAATAGGAATTACAAGTAAAATAAATATTGATTTTTTATTATAATTTCGACTTAAATATTCCTCATCATCAGAATATTTACTAGAAACTTTTATAACTCTAAAAAGTACTATAACTGGCAAAAGAACATAAATTATAGATTTTAAATATTCATTTGGATCTGGAACAAAAGGCATTACATATTCATATAATGTAAGTATTAATAAACATAGAATCATAGGCTTAAAACCTGCTTTTATATTAATATAAGTAGCAAGTATATTAATAGCAATACTAGGAAGTAATGTAAGGGCAATAAAAATAAAAACATCATGAAAACTTGCAAAATTTAAAATACTTAAAGCACTTGATATATCTATCAAAATAAAAATTAATACTGTATAAATAATTAAATATATATTATTATCGCATTTAGTTAATAACGAATTTCTTAAATGTTCTTTAAAAACTATTGTTAATATCAGCGGAATTATAAACATAGTAAAGCCATATAATGTTAAATAATTATTATTTTCAACAAAACCAAATAAAATACCAGATAAGTAGTATAATATCAAAAATATAACAGAACACATAAAAAGTTCAAATGACATTAATTTTTTCAATCGTTTATTATCTTTTTCAAATCCTAATATAAGAAAGAAGACAAAATCCATACCTAATAAAAATATAGGTAATTTATAAACTCTTAATAAATCAGAATAAAAACAATTTAATATTAATATAATTAAAATAAATGTTTCAAATAAAAATATTGTCTTATAACTCTTTATTTTATGTCTTTTCATTTTACCAACCCTTACATTTTTTTAGTAACAAGTATTAATTTATCTTAAGACCATAATACATAATCTATAAGATTACCAACCGTATTACCCTTAGAATCATTATTTCTCATGCCCCATGTCGAATAATTAGTAAACGCTATAATAGTATCACTTTTTTCAGAATCATTAACATAAGTATAATCATAATTTGCATTTTCATCATAAAAACCATAAGTTTTCCAATCATCATTATTAGTACCCATTATCCAAATATTCCATTTTTCAGTATGAACATCATCCTTAGTTAAGGAAAAGGCATTATCATCGGAAGTTTCAAAAGAAGCAACTGATGAAAATTTAGAAGAATATACTATTATTTTATTACTGCACCCCACTCCTTCATTATTAACATCTAATCCATAATTATTTACATCAATATTGTTTTTTACCCAATCAACAATTTTCATAAATTGATCATTAGTACTTTTACTAGCTTTACTAGGATTATGAGACTGAGAAGGTCCAATTATCATAGCAATATAATCAATTCCATCTCTTCCTCTGTGGGTTACAGACCATTCATTTACCTCTCCAGGTTTAGTCAAAAAATCTTGATAAACTGTACCGGTCTCCTCTGCATTAATTTCCAAAAAGTTTATTCCATCTTTAACATAGGCCGAAATTGACGTAAGATCAGTCGAAATACCATAAGCAGTTTTTCCGAGTTCAAAATTTCCAATCTCAACTTTTTTATCAGTTGCAGTAGTAGACCACCCTATCCCACTAGCAGGAGAACTACTATTTTGAGCATTAAGATGTGCATAAGCCTTCGAAGAAGTTATATCTTCAAATGAACCATTAACTATTAGTTCAGTATCGTTATTTTTAAAAGAAATATTTTCTATTAAATTACCATAAGATAAATCATCAGATTTAGCAGAAATTATTGAAGCAAATGCAAATATTATTTCACTTGAACTAGCAGTATAACTATCACTATAATTAAACCATTTTGCAGTAGAACTTGATATTAGCCATATATTCCACTCTTCTGTATGTTTATCATCCTTAGTATAACTAAATAAATCACCTTCTACTTCTTCAAAACCTCCAGTTGAGTTAAATTTAGGAGAATATACTGTATATTTTACCTTTTTAGTAGGATACTTTAAATCAATTCTATTTTTTTCAAAAAGCCAATCAACCATAACATTAAACTGATCATCTATATTCTTACTAGTTTTAGTTGGTTCATTTTCTTGTCTATTTCCAATAACTAAAGCCATTACTTCTTGTCCACTTCTTCCTCTATGAAACATATCCCAAGTATACGTTTCACCTTCTGTTACAGAAAGATTTTGAAATAAAGTCGCTTTTTCAGTTGCATTAATTTCTGCAAATTGATTTCCATCAGGTAAAGTTGATTCAGTTGTTGCAGTATCTTTAGTTAAATTAAGATGCGCACTAGCATTATTGATTATTCTTCCAAGCTCAAGTTTACCAGCAGTTGCAGTAGTATTCCAAGAATCAACTAAATATGCATCAAAGTACTTATATTCACCACTTAAAGATGGAACCTCGAAACTACCATTATCTATACCATAAGAAATACTTTTTATAGCAATTTCTCCAGTAACATTTTTAACAGTTATAGTATCTCCAGAAACTATATAATCATTTATCCTTTTACCATCCATATATATTAAAGAATTAAACTTATTACCCATATATTTAAAAACTAAATCACTAGTATTTAATACTTCTTCAGGATAATCTGTAATAATCGAAGTTAAAGAATCATCAACTGTAACCTTATGATAATTTTGAAAATCAAAATCAAAAACAAAATTATTGCTAGTATTATCTGAATTATATTTTCCTTCATTCCACTTTACTCTTACAACAAGGTTTTTAACAGCACCCAAAGTACACTGAGTAGAATCTTCAAGAGAACATAACTTATCTCCAAAAGTATAATCAAGCAGTTCAAAACTCAAATTTTCATTATCTGAACTTACACTTTTAATCCCCATCTCTACGTTGCCTATATTCACTATCTTAACATTATAATCAACATAAGAATCTTCATTTGGTAATGTAACCGCACCATTTATATTACTTACATTATAATCTAAACTAGTCGAATAAGCATCTCCATAAGAATCAACTTGACTTACAGAAGTTATTCTTATATCAGCTTTAATTCTAACAATAGCACTTATATTTTTTACACCAAGTTCATTACAAAATGCAGAAAATCCTACTGATAAGCCTAGAACCAATAACAAAAAAACATAACTACTAATTATAAGAATTTTTGTTTGTTTTTTTTTAATATTACTAAACATATTCTTCACCACAAATCGCCAATACCTTATTTTTTATTAATTATAACATGTACGAACTAATAAAGCAATTGCATAATGTTTACTTTTTAATAGAGATAAATCTAGTTATTTAGAAGCATATAAAATTTTTTTTAAAGAGAGGAACTTAATGAAAAATGTACTTTGCAAAAAAAACAAAGTGCAAATTCCAATAAATCATTAATTTTTGCAGTTTAAATATGATTATTAGTGTTGGTTATCGTTTTAAATCAAAAAAAGTTAAATCACTTTAAAAAAAATTAATAAAGCATATTGAAATAAGACAAAAAAAACAAATACTAAAGATATTCAAATAAATTTCAAAATAAAAAAGGAAAACAAAAACTTTTGTAGAATAATATAAGTGAGAGGTTATAAACTTCTATAACCTTTTACTTAATACATATTAAAAATAAATAGTAAAGGAAGTGATAATTGATGAAAAATGAAATTGTATTATTTGAAAATCAAGATGTTAAATTAGAAGTTAATATGCAAGATGAAACAGTTTGGTTAAATACTGAACAAATGGCACAATTATTTGATAGAGATTATAAAACTATAAGAAAGCACATCAATAATGCTTTAAAAGAAGAATTAAGTGATCAAGTGGTTGTCGCAAAATTTGAGAATACCACTATCCATGGTGCTATTGATGGAAAAACTCAAACACATATTATTGATTATTATAATTTAGATATGATAATTAGTGTTGGTTATAGAGTTAAAAGTAAAAATGGTGTTATCTTTAGAAAATGGGCTAATAAAATTTTAAAAGATTATTTAATTAAAGGTTATGCTGTTAATCAAAAAAGATTAGAATATCTTGAAAAAACAATTAAGTTAATTGATATAGCTGGTAGAATTGATATAGAATTAAAAGGCAGTGAAGCACAAGAAATTATAAAAGTTGTAAACAATTATTCAAATGCTTTAAATTTACTTGATGACTATGACCATAAAAGAATATCTAAACCAAGTGGAACTATTAACAATAATAAAATTGTATATGAAGATTGTATGGAGATTGTAAGTAAATTAAAATTTAATAGTGATAGTGATTTATTTGCATTAGAAAGAGATAAAGGTTTAAAAGCCATTTTAGGTAATATATATCAATCTTTTGATGGAAAAGACTTATACCCCACAATAGAGGAAAAAGCAGCCAATTTCTTGTATTTAATTACTAAAAATCATACTTTTATAGATGGTAATAAAAGAATTGCTGCAACATTATTTATATATTTCTTGGAATTCTATAATTTACTTTATAATGATAATGGACAAGTTATAGATAATAATACTTTAGTTGCCATAACACTACTAATAGCTCAATCAAATCCTAAAGAAAAAGATGTACTAATTGATTTAATAATGAATTTTTTAAGAAATGATAACTAATATAAATGATTTAAAATCACTAACTGAAGAAGATTTATATAATCTAATTAATAGTGATGGTAACAACGAATTAAAAGATTGGTTTGCAAAAGTTAGTAGTGATAGAATTGATAAAGTATTTGTCCCATCTATATTGATAGAACGATCTATTAACACTTATAGAAATATGGGATATTCTGAAGAATGGATAAGGAATAAAATAAAATGGAATTTTAAAAAGCCTTATTTTTCAAGGTTTTGATAAGGTATTAGTGTCTTTACTCTATTCAAACAGTAGCACTAATTAGGACACTTGCTCTTAACCCCGATATATTGCTTTTAGATGAACCATTTTCTGCACTTGACTATCAAACTAGACTTTCCCTATCGGATGACCTTAAAAAAATAATTGATACTGAAGAAAAAACAGTGATTATGGTAACACATGACATAGCCGAAGCTATTAGCATGTCTGATAAAGTAATAATAATATCAAATAGACCTGGAACAATAAAAAAAGAAATAAAAATAAACTTAGAAAATAAAAGTATCCCAACAGAAAACAGAAAAGACAAAAACTTCGTAAAGTACTATGATATAATTTGGAAAGAACTTGATCATCATGTCTAATGAACATAAATTATATTTAAAAAAGTTAAAAAAGCAAAAGCACGTAGTACTTTTTTTTAAGATATTTATAATCTTTCTTTTTCTAGGTTTATGGGAAGTTTGTGCAAGAGTTGGAATTTTAAATTCATTTCTTACATCTTATCCTTCCAAAATATTTATCACTATATCCGATTTATTTAAAGAAAATAATTTACTTAGTCATATTTGGGTTACTCTCTATGAAACAGTTATAAGTTTTTCACTTGCAAGCATAATTGGTATAGCAGTATCAAGCATTCTATGGAGTAGTAAAACTATAGCTAAAATTCTAGATCCTTACTTAACTGTACTTAACTCACTTCCAAAAATTTCACTAGGACCACTTATAATAATTTGGGTTGGAGCAAATGTTAAATCAATCATATTTATGGCTCTTCTAATTGCAGTATTTACCACTATTATTAATATGTACAATTCATTTATTAATACAGATCCATCAAAAATAACCCTCATGAAATCATTCGGAGCATCAAAAATAACAATATTTACAAAACTCATTTTTAGAGGTAATATCCCAAGCTTAATAAACACTTTAAAAATAAATATTAGTCTATCACTAATCGGAGTAATAATGGGAGAACTTTTAGTATCAAAACAAGGATTAGGTTACTTAATAACATATGGATCCCAAGTATTTAATTTAAATCTTGTTATTACGTCTATCTTTATATTAGCAATTATGTCATACATACTTTATATTTTAATTGACCTACTTGAAAAAAAGATAAAATAATTTATAAAAACAAAAAAGAATATAATAAACAAAAACACTTTATATTCTTTTTTGTTCTTATAGACAATCATTATATTAATAAAAAATATTTTTTCATATTATATAAAGAAAGGAGGAAATAATGAGAGAAAATAATAATAGTTGTGGAAAAAGACCATTTCCACCAAGAAATATAAACTTTGTCGGAGTAATAGGACCTACCGGACCTACTGGACCTGCAGGAGGAGAAACTGGACCTACTGGACCTACTGGACCAATCGGACCAATCGGACCAACTGGACCTACTGGACCAATCGGCCCAACTGGAGAAACACCAGATCTAACAATAGGAACAATAACAACTGGAGCACCAGGTACAGAAGCAAGTGCAACAATAACAGGAACCGCACCTAATTTTGTTCTAAATCTAACAATTCCACAAGGACCTACTGGACCTACTGGACCAACTGGACCTACTGGACCAACTGGACCTACTGGACCAACTGGACCTACTGGAGAATCAACAACATAAAAATATGAAAAAATATAAAATAATAGTTTATGCCATATCAAAAAATGAAGAAAAATTTGTAGATAGATGGTACGAATCAATGAAAGAAGCAGATGAAATATATGTACTAGACACAGGTTCAACTGATAACACAATAGAAAAACTAAAATCACATAGTATACATGTAAAACAAGAAATAATAAAACAATGGAGATTTGACATAGCAAGAAATAAATCTCTAGAATTAGTACCACAAGATACAGATATATGCGTTTGCACAGATCTAGACGAAGTTTTTCAAAAAGGATGGAGAAAATCCCTAGAAGAACATTGGAAACAAAACACAACAAGAGCAAAATATAATTATAACTGGTATTTAGATGAAGATAATAATCCAAAAATTAGCTACTATTTAGATAAAATACACACAAGAAAAAACTACAAATGGATCCATCCAGTACATGAAATTTTAAAAAACACCAATAACAAAGAAAACATAACAACAATAGACAAAATAACACTAAATCACTATCCAGATAGAAATAAATCAAGAAGTAGTTACTTACCTCTTTTAGAACTATCAGTAAAAGAAAATCCAAATGATGACAGAAATATGCATTATCTTGGAAGAGAATATATGTATTACAATCAAAACGACAAAGCTATAAAAACACTAAAAAAACACTTAAAACTAGAAACTGCTACTTGGAAAGATGAAAGATGTGCTTCAATGAGATTTATCGCTAGATGTTATATAAGAAAAAACAATTATAAACAAGCTAATCTTTGGTATAAAAAAGCAATAAAAGAAGCTCCATACCTAAGAGATCCTTATGTAGAAAAAGCCCTTTTAAACTACACAGAAAAAGATTATAACAAAGTAATATACTTATGCAACAAAGCACTAGATATAAAAAGCAATAATAAAACATATATAAATGAAATCTTTAGTTATGATCACACAATATATGATTTATTATCACTTTGTTATTATTATAAAAATGAAAAAGAACTAGCACTTTATTACATAAATAAAGCAATTAAAATAAGTCCTAATTTAGAAAGATTAAAACAAAACAAAAAAATATTCAAAATCTAAAAAGATATTCCTACCTCAATAAGAAATTATATTTATACAAATAATATAGTTGAATCAGTTAATTCAAAAATAAAATGAGATTTTTATGGAAGAGGTGCTTTACCAAATACACAATCTCTTTAAATATTGTTTATTTAAATTTGATCGATTTGGAAAATAAATGGAAAAATAAACATAAAAAATAATTGTAAAAATATAAAAAATGAATCAATGAAAGTTCATTATAATGATATAAAAAATTATTTATAAAAAGCAATACTCTAGATGAACAAACTTAAAAGTTGGGTATTGCTTTTTATATTCTTTATCATGTTACAATTTTATTACTTTTATTATTGAAATATATATTACTTTATATTATTATATTCAACAATTAAATCTTTAGTTTCTACAAGATTTATCATAATTAAAAATGCTTGTAGACACAGTTAAGTTAATGAGACCGTTTTACCCTAATTAAAAAAATAAAATTTGCGGTAAAAGAAAGTTTTCAACAAAAAGCAAGTTTTCATTTCAAAAGAATTAATCTTTTGAAATAGGAAAACTATTTACTATAACCCCTAGTTTTATCTTACTATTATTTTCTCTTTCACATAGAAAAATCTTATAAAATTACTAATCCGTAATTTTATAAGACCTGTTTTAAAGTTATCAACACCTAAGGTGTTATTACGAGACGAGAAGAGT
>JBJEDW010000065.1:0-8968 GCA_051872415.1 Bacilli bacterium | reverse complement strand
TATTAAATTCTATCTATTTTTTATTATTTATTTATTTTTACTCTTTTTTACTGTATTAAACAATTTATTTTCCCCATTTTGTGGTATACTTTTAAGTAGAGGTGTTCTTATGAAATTTATTAGTATTTTTTTAGGAAAAATTGTAGCAATGCTATGTACTCTAGCAGGAAGAGGAAGTTCTTTCCCTGGAGTTTTTATACAAAAACTAGATAAAAATATTTTAAAAAAATTTAAACTTCCAGACAAAGTAATTGTAGTAACAGGATCATCAGGAAAAGGTTCTACTACCAAAATAATAGCACATGCTTTTAAAGAGCTGGGATTTTCTGTTGCTCATAACAAAGAAGGAGGAAATCAAACATCGGGAGTAGTCACTACTTTATTAAAAAACTCCTCTTTAAGTGGAAAAATAAAAACAGATATTGTAGTACTTGAAATGGATGAAAGATACATAAAATATGTTCTACCTATTATAAAACCAAGTGATGTTGTAATAACAAATGTAACTAGAGATCAACCTCCAAGACAAAGACATCCACAGTTTATCATAAATGAAATAGAAAAAGGTCTAGACGAAAAAATGCACCTATATCTAAATGCCAATGATCCAATTCTTCAAAGATTTATTAAAAATAAAAAGAATAAAGTTACCTATTACGCAGTAGATAAACTTAAAACATCTTACAAAGAAAACTTATTTAATTCTTTAAATAGTACTAGATGTATTAAATGTAACAGCACTCTAAACTATGATTTTTACCATATAGAAGATTTAGGTAGTTATAAATGCTCTAACAAAAAATGTGATTTTAAAATGCCAAACGCAAAATACAAAATAACTGATTTTAAAGATAAAACAATTACCATAAATAATAAATATCAAATAACTCTAAATAATGACATGCTTTATAATCTTTATAACACCATTTCAGCATTTTCTGTTTTAGCAGAATCCTCTTTAGATAAAAATGAAATTTGCAAAGCTATTTCTAACCTAAATAAAGACAAAAAAATATATAGTAATTATAAAATACATGAAAGAGATGTTTTTGTACTTAACAACAAATGTGAAAATTCATCAACTTATAATCAATCAATGCTATACACTTATAACAACAAAAAAGAAAAAACTATTGTAATAGGATGGGAAGAAATTTCAAGAAGATATCTCTGGGATGAATTATCTTGGCTTTATGATGTAGAATTTGAACTATTAACCAAACAAAAAATAGACTCTTTCATAGTATGTGGTCCTCAAAGATACGACATCGCAGTAAGACTAAAATATGCCGGAATAGACGAAAAAAAGATAAAAATCCATGAAGATTTATATACTGCCAAAGAAGATATAAAAAACTCTTCCGGAGATATTTATGCAATACTTAATTTTGATTACATTAATGATTTCAATAGAGTTATGGAGGAGATCAAATGAAAATAAATATTCTTTGTTTATATTATGACTTAATGAATTTATACGGAGATACAGGTAACATAAAAGTTATAAAATATCATTTAGAGGAACTAGGTATAAAATATAATATTGATTACAAATCAATCGAAGATAAACTTGATTTTACAAAATACGATTTAACCTTAATTGGGGCAGGAACTGAAGAAAACAGAAATTTATGTTTAAAACATTTACTAAAATATCAAAAAGATATTAATAATTACATAAATAATAATAAATTTTTCCTAGCAACAGGAAATGCTATTTCTATGTTTGGAAAAACATTATATAATGAAAAAGCACTAAATATATTTGATTTTGAAGTAAAGATGAGTAATGAAAGAATATCAAAAGAAGTAATTCTAGAAAATGATATCTGCAGTCCTATATATGGATTTTTCAATCACCAAGACATAATAACTAATCAAAAGGATTACCTTTTTAACCAAGAAGGAATCCACTATAAAAACTTCTACGGAACCCAAACACTCGGACCAATCCTATCAAGAAATCCAGAATTTTTAGAATATTTTATAAAAAAGCTCATAAACTCAAAAGATAAAAACTTAAAGGTAAAAAAACTAAACACTATTCTTAATAAAAAAGCCTATAATGAATTTATTGAATTTAAAAAGACTAAGGTTTTCAATAGTCACAAAGCCTAGTCTTTTTTATTTTTTTCTTTATAATTCTTTTTTATTTCTTTTAATCTAGTTTGAATTTTAGGAAAAGCTTTTATTAATCTACGATGCAAAATTGATTTTTCAAGCAAAAGATTTTTAACATACTTATTGATATCCTCTGTTCTATCAGCATCAGATGCTTCTTTTACTGTCTTCTTAAAATTATTAATTATATTAAATGAAGTTATATAATCAGAGATTAATAAAACTGCTAAAAATATTGAAACAACTGTAAGAAATATATCTGGTAATTTATAAAGATTAGAAACCAAAAATGGATTTATAATATAGACAAGTAAACATGCTACTATTCCAAAAGGAACCATAGTTTCCATACAAATTCTACCATTTATATTAAATTTTCGATTAGAATAATCCCACCATCTAGTATTAAATAATTTTTCCATAATATAACTAGTAAAATACTCTAAAATACTACAAATAACAATTGCTAGAACAAATAACCCAATCGGATGCTCTTTATACTGAGAAAGAAGCAAAATAACAAGTACTGCCCCCACTCCATATATAGGACAATAAGGTCCAATCAAAAAACCCCTATTAGTAAATTTCTTATCGGTAACAAAAGTATATATAACCTCAAGAATCCATCCAATAATAGAATAAATTACAAAAAGTAAAAAATATTCTCTTAATTCTAACAACATACTACTTCACCACTAAAATAATTATATAAATAATGTTTTCAAAGAGCAAGAAATTTTTAATAATAATTAAAAATAATAAACTATTATCAAAGTTTTGTACACAAAAAAGAATAGAATCACTTTTCTACTCTTTCTACATCTAAATAAACTTCCATATCATTAATATTATACTTATTAGTTAAACTATTATCTTTAATAATTTCAATTGCTAAAGTCTCATCTTTAATATAATCTCCATAATCTTTTAAAACTTCTTCAAAATAATCCTCAGAATTATAATAAAGTTTTATTCTATTTTCTATGTCAAAATCTTTTTCCTTTCTTAAATTTTGAACTTTAGAAACAACTTCCCTAGCAAATCCCTCTTTAATTAAATCTTCAGTTAAAGTAGTATTTAAAATAATAAACTTATTATCTTCCATAGCAACTTTCATTCCTTCTTTAGATTCAATCTTAACATCCAACATTTCAAAAGTTACTTCTATTCCTTCAAAAGAAAGACTTTCTTTATTATTTACTTTTTTCATATCTTCTTCAGACAAATTATCTAAATACTTAACAAAATCTTTCATCTTATTACCTATTACTTTACCAGCTTCTTTAAAATTAGGCTTAACTTTAAAGTTCATATACTTAGATAAATCGTTTTCAAAAACAATTTTCTTAACATTTAACTCTTCTTTTATCAAATCTTCAAGTCCCTCTAAAATAGATTTATTTTTTCCATCAAGGATAACCTCAAGAATAGGTTGTCTAACTTTTATTTTTTCT
The DNA here is from genome assembly GCA_051872415.1 of Bacilli bacterium. GTDB lineage: Bacteria > Bacillota_I > Bacilli_A > RF39 > UBA660 > UMGS1449. The sequence continues at coordinate 5,393 of JBJEDW010000065.1, read as the reverse complement.
TCTTCACGTACATTTCTACCAAGAGAGATAAGATCTCTTACCAAATCCATTCTTTCTTCAATAGCATCATTTATTAAAGCCTCATCACAAACTGGAAAACTTGCTAAATGAACAGATTCTTCTCCAGTTAAGTTTTGATATATTTCTTCAGAAATAAATGGTACAACTGGCGCGATTAATTTAGAAAGCCCTTTCAAAACTTCATAAGTTGTATGATAAACACATTTTTTAGAATTATCAAATTCACTACCCCAGAATCTTTTTCTATTTCTTCTGATATACCAGTTAGATAAATCTTCAGAAACAAATACAGTAAGAGCTTTAACTACTTTATGTAAATCATATTCATCAAAATAATTAGTAACATCTCTAACAAGTCTATTATACTTAGAAAGAAGCCACTTATCAATTTCTTCTAAATCTTCATAAGAAACACTATATTCTCTAGGATCAATTTTATCAATATTGGCATATAGTGCAAAGAATGAATATGTATTTTTAAGTGGATTAAAGAACTTAGAATGAACCTCTTTTAATCCATTTACATCAAATTTAAGTGGAGTCCATACTGGTGAAGAAAATGGAAGATAAAATCTAACAGTATCTGCACCATATTTTTCCATAGTAGTAAATGGTTCAACTATATTACCACGTGATTTACTCATTTTTTTACCTTCAGCATCAAGAAGTAAATCATTTACCAAAACATTTTTATAAGGAGATTTTCCTGTTAAAAATACTGAAATTACAAGAAGTGTATAAAACCATCCTCTTGTTTGATCAACACCTTCAGCAATAAAATCAGCTGGAAATTGTGTTTCCCAAAGTTCTTTATTTTCAAATGGATAGTGATATTGTGCAAATGGCATAGAACCAGAATCAAACCAGCAATCTATTACATCAGATACTCTAGTCATTGTCTTGCCACATTTACATTTTATATGAACATCATCAACATAAGGTCTATGTAAATCAATATCGTCTGATATTTCTTCTATTGCTTTTTCCTTAAGTTCTTCACGTGAGCTAATCATTTCCATATACCCGCATTCACATCTCCATAAAGGAAGTGGTGTTCCCCAGTATCTATTACGAGATATAGCCCAATCATTTAAATTAAGAAGCCAGTTACCAAAACGTTTTTCTCCAACATAAGATGGATACCAATTAACCTTTTTATTAGCCTCAACTATTTTATCTTTCAATTTAGTAACTTCAAGATAAAAACTAGGTTTTGAATAATAAATAAGTGGTGTAGAACATCTCCAGCAATGAGGATAATTATGTTTTATTTTTTGTTTTTTAAAAAGTTTATCTTCTTTCTTTAGATATTTAATAACCTCAAGATCTGCATCAAAAACATTCATACCTTTCCATAAACCTTCTTTATAACATCCATCTTCTCCAACTGGATTTAAATATGGTAAATCATATCTTTTTCCTACCTTAGAGTCATCTTCCCCAAAAGCTGGTGCTAAATGAACAACCCCTGTACCATCTTCCATAGTAACATAAGAATCACAAGTAACATAAAATGCTTTTTTAGAAACGCTTAAACTTGGAATAAGTTGTTCATATTCTACTCCTTCAAGATCTTTTCCTTTATATTTTTCTAAAATAGTAACATCTTCTCCAAGAACTTTAGAAACTAACTTTTCAGCAAGAATAAACTTATATCCCATACTCTCTACTTTAACATAATCTTCATCAGGATTAACACAAAGTGCAACATTAGCAATTAAAGTCCAAGGAGTAGTAGTCCATACCAAAAAGTATGCGTCTTCCCCCTTCTTTTTCATAGTAACAATTACAGTATCAACACTTACTTCTTTATAACCTTGTGCTACTTCATGAGATGCAAGACCAGTCCCGCATCTAGGACAATAAGGAACAATCTTATGTCCTTCATAAAATAATCCTTCATCAAAGAATTTCTTCAAAATCCACCATTCTGTTTCAATATAATTATTATCATAAGTAACATAAGGATGATCTAAATCAATAAATTGTCCCATTTTAACAGTTAAATCACTAAAAGCTTTTTCATTTTTCCAAACACTTTCCTTGCATTTTTTATTAAAAGGTTCTATTCCATATTTTTCAATATCAGTTTTATTCTTAAAACCAAGTTCTTTTTCAACAGCAAGTTCAACTGGAAGCCCATGTGTATCCCATCCAACTTTTCTAAGAACTTTCTTACCCTTCATACTATGATATTTACAAATAGAATCTTTTATAAACTTAGCAACCATATGATGAAGTCCTGGAAAACCATTCGCAGTAGCAGGACCATCATAAAAAACATAATAATCTTTATTATTATCAATACTTTTTTGTAAAATATTTTCTTTTTTCCAAAATTCAGAAAAACTTTCTTCTACTCTACTTATTTCATCTTTTTTTAATTCCTTAAACATATTTTACCTCCCTTAATAATAAAAAGATGCTACCAAAGGACGTGTTATTCACGTGGTACCACCTTATTTTTATTTCTTATTTGCTATAACGAGCATACCGTTTTATTACAAAAACATCAGAAGTGATCTAAAATATACTATTCTTGTTAGCTTTCACCAGACCTAACTCGCTCTTAGACTTCATATATTTCCGTCTTCCTCATTTGATTTCTTTTATATTATAACAAAATATTACTAAGAAAAAAACAAAAAATGCAAAAAATATTCAAATATTGTGCATTTTTTTATAAAACTTCTATCTCATCAATTATTTCAAGTTGCTCCATCAAAGCATTTTTTACTTTTCTTTTATACATTTTTAAACTCTGATTTAAATTTTCTTTATCATTTTCTAATTTTTCAGCTCTTAAAAGAGCATCATTTACAATAGAACTAGCATTTTCTTTAGCTTCTCTAATAATAAGATCAGCCTCATATTTAGCATTACTTTTTATTTCATTAGCAGTATTTTCAATTTGACTTTGGATATAATGATATGAATCCTCAAGCTTCTTAAGACGTTCATTTTCTAATTTAAGAGCTTCTATTTCTTCTTTTTGTTTCTTTATTGTTAAAATATTTTCTTCTGTTTTTTTAATCACATATTCAACAAATTCATTTACTTCTTCTTTTCTATAACCATCAGTTACATTTGTGAAGTTATTCATTATATCACCTTCTAAAAAATATTACCAATCAAATTCACTATCTTCTTCTTTTTTAGTTTGTTTTTGTTTACTTACAGGTTTATCTTCACCAGAAATCTTTCCTTCAACATTAACATTATTCGGAGTACAAAGGAAAATTCCCCCACCAAGTTTTTGTAAATCTCCTCCAATAGCATAAACAGAACCACTCAAAAAATCTACTATTCTTTTAGCAATTTCAGGAGTTACTCTTTTCATATTAACAACAACTGTATTACGAGATTTTAAATAATCTGCAATAGTTTGAGCTTCAGAAAAAGCACGAGGTTCTAAAAGAATCATTTTACTTCCACTAGTATTAGTTTGTTTAAAAGTTTCCTTATAGTACTCATCATCACTTGTACTTACTTGTTCTACACTATTTTCATCATCACCAATAAATTTTTTTATTTTATCAAATGCCATATTATCTCCTCCTTTATTTATTTTCCAAGTTCAATAGATTTGATTTTATAATGATCAATTTTAACAATATCTTCATTATCAACCAAAGCTATAGCTCTAAAATTATAAGTTTTACCTTTTTTTACTTCTTTAAGTCCACCAACCGCAGTTCCAAGTAAATTATTTTTTTCATCATACAAATTAAATGTCACAACTGTAAAATCTTTATCCTCTTTAGCAGTAATATTTCCATTAATATAATAAGCCTCATCAGTACCTCCCTTATATCCATCAACGGTATAAGAAGGATCATATTTTTCAATTTTTCCAACATGCCCGCTAGCAATAGTATAATTTTCATAAACAATTTTATCGTCATTATCATATATAAATAAAGAATAAATAACAACAGCCAAAGCAAGTAAAGCAAAAATCACCAATACAATCATAACTGGCTTTTTACTAAAAAAACTTCTTAACTTTCCAAAAAACTTCTTCACATTTATCACCCCGTTTTCTTTATTATAAAAACCCACAATAAAAGTACGATATTCTATATATACATATAGTTTATCATACTTTTTTTTCTTCTTCAATAAAAATATTATTTTTCTTATGTAAAGTTAAACTTCACTATTTTTCCTTGGAGGATACTTTTTCTTCTCTTCCATCATATACTCTGTAACATTAGTTTCAATCTCATCAAGACTTCTTTTACTTAAATTACTAACAAACACTTCTTCTTTTATAGTATCTATTATAACTTTACCCCAAATAAGACCAGAAACAACAGTCAAATCATTAAACATATCTGGAGTAATAGAATAAAGAAAATATCCAAACAAAAGTCTATCATTAGCAATTAAAAGACGTTTATTAGTTATTACAAAAACTCCAGTTGATATAATATCATAAAAAACATTATTGCGTTGTCCAACAAAAACATATTTTACCTCTTCATCAGGATTCAAATGCTCCTGTACCACATCACAATGCTTTTTTAATCTCCAAGCTATAGTAAAAGGGTATTTTTTCTTAAACTTTTTCGCTTCTTCATATACACTATTCACTATATCACCTTATTTTCTTCTAAAAATTGAACTAATTCATCAGCACTAACATATCCATTTAATTCAGCAATTCTCTTACCATCTTTATACAATAAGTTAAGTGGAGTTCCCCATTTATTTTCAGACATATATTTATCTGTAGCTACTAATTCATTATATTCATCTTCAGATAAAGTAGAAATATCAATATAATAAACATCATAATCATTATCTTTAAGTGATTCTTCTATTGAATCTTTAAACTGAGTACAATAACCACATTGTTCACTACCAATAAACATAAAATGATATCCCTTTTCTTTTATCATATCCTTATATTCATCAAGAGAAACAACCCTGTATGTTCTCAAAATATTTCCATCCATCAATTTTTCTTTAAATTTGTGATCAGTTACGTCACCAGTACACTTATATACTACTTTACCATTCTTGTATTGATAAAAAGTATCTTTATTTAATTTTTTAGATTTAAACTCACTTGAATCCAAAATTCCTATTTCTATATCAGCAAGATTGGCTATTTCGCCTAAAGAAGGTTTACTTTCTTCTGTTCCATAATAAACAAAACCATCTCCACTACTTATTTCTGCAAAATCCTCATAATCAATAAATTTAACTGATTGTTTACCTGTAACTAATAAAGAAAAAACAAACACTCCAATCACAACAACAGAAACTATTGCTATTTTTAAATATTTATTCATAAAATCTCCTCCTACAAATTAATTTATATCCTTATTTTAGCATAGTTTTTTTTAATTAGTAAAGATATTTGT
>JBJEDW010000064.1:0-1777 GCA_051872415.1 Bacilli bacterium | reverse complement strand
TCAGAAATTTTCCCTAATTTATTTAAACGCTTATTTTATATAGTTAAACTTGCAAACCAATATCTATTTTTTAATATTTTTAAAATTTTGCGCAAAATACCCCTGTTAAAAAATGGGTATTTTTTTAAAATTCAAAGAACACTTCTAAAGCATTATGGTATTCCCATAAGATAGTCACCAATCCTTTCTGTTATTTGTATTTCTTTTTCAAATATTTTTTTCAACATTATGTATGTATATTTCATCGCTATTTTCAGTCTTATTTTAAAATACAATTCCAATAAATTACTGACTAATATTATCATTTGGAATATATAATTAATTGCATTAAATTCACCAATAAATATATGCTCTAAATTATATTGTTGTTTTAACTTTCTAAATCCACAATTTTCTATATTCCATCTTAAATGCATAATTTTTATAATTGTTCTTACACTGTGGTTTAACATATTTGTTGCTATATATATTTCTTGTTCTTTTTCCTTTCCTTCATGACAATATTTTTCTACGCTTCTTACTACTCTTACTGTTCCGTCATAAGTTGAAAACTCAAATTCATCATCCCAAGCTTTTACTTTTTTTATTACTCTTTCATATGTCTTAATTGTTTTTATACTATTTTTCTTTGTACTTTTACTAGTAGTAACATAAATTTTCTCGCCTATTTTTTTATCAGTAACTTGTCTTTCTTTTTGAATTATCTTAGTTTTACTATAATCTTTATGTTTGGCTTTTTTAGAATAATTTACACTTATTTCCTCAATTATTTCTACAACTTCATATTCATTTTTTGCTTTACTCTTATCAAACAACCCTTTTGCATCTTTATAAATTAGCTTTGTACCATCTTCCATTCTGATAACAAAATATTCATTTCTTTTATTAATTGCTTCCATAATATTTTTATTTAAATATAATGCATCCATTACATGAACATCTATAACTCTACCTATTTTTTCTTCTACAATAGGAATCATTTCTAACATAGCAGTAGTTTCTCCAAAAGTTTTTGCTTTTTGTTTACCGCTTTTTGTTAAGGCTTTTTCTTTTTCTGTCATTTGTTTCGTAGCTATCATAATATTAGCACGACTTCCAACATTCATAGCGCATAAATATTTTATATACTTTTTTATTTCACCATTTTCATGTTCCCTTTCAGGTAAATTATCAATTTCTTTAGATGTTTCACACAACTCAACTCCATCCCAAGCACATACCGATAAACCATCAACCAAATTTTTCTTAAAGAACTTATTTTCTTTTGCTTTATTAACTACATAATTATTAATATCAACTAGTTGATTATAATCTGTTTCCATAACGCAGTCCCTTAAGCCATGAGTTTTAGGAATATATTCTTTTTTAGAAAAGAAATTTTTAAGTGAAGTGTTCTTACTATGTGTTGTAACGTTAAGTTCATTAATACTATTATGATTGCATAAGCAACTAAGCATTATCATTTTAGCGCCAGTAGAAGCTTTTGTTTTAGGTCTAGCACCAACTTTTAAATTTCTATTAGAAATTCTTTCTAATTTATTGATTTTTTCTCCAACATCATATACACTATAAGTGTAAGTGAGAAAATTTTTTAGACTAATTTCATTTACGATCAACTTCCTTTCTATTTTAGTCAAATATAGTATATCATGGAAGTTGATTTTTTTGTTAAATAAATATCAAATTCGGATTTTTATATGCGGAATCAAATTTGGTATTTTTCTTTTTGAAACATAGAAAAAATCCCTAAAAATTTTTATTTAGGGAAAATTTCTGT
>JBJEDW010000063.1:0-1781 GCA_051872415.1 Bacilli bacterium | reverse complement strand
ACATAAAAAGGACTGAAGAAAAATTAATCATTTAATTTTTCAACAGCCCCTTTTTATTGCGTTTAGTTTTTTTCTTCATTTAAAACTTTTTCTACTTCACTAATTAATTGTTCTTTATTAGGGATATAGTAAGTATATGTTGAAGCAAAGAGATTATTAGATAGTCCACCTAAGGCATATTCTAACATTACTTTATCTTTTTCAGCACATAATATAATACCTATTGGCTTTCCGTCATCTTCACTATTTACTGCTTGTTCATAATAGTTCAAATACATATTCATTTGGCCTAAATTTTCAGCTTTTAATTTATTCATTTTTAAATCTATTAAAACATAAGATTTTAAGAATTTATTGTAAAATACCATATCTACATAATAATCGGTATTATTAAGAGTTATTCTTTGTTGACTACCAACAAACATGAAACCTTTACCTAATTCAAGAAGAAAATCTTCTATATGTCTTATTAATTTATATTCTAAGTCTTTTTCTAATATAGGTTTATTTTCTTTAACGCCTAGAAATTCAAATACATAAGGTTGTTTAATTATATCGCTAGGTTTATTTAATTCTTGTCCTTTTGTAGATAATTCATATACTTTTTCTTTATTAGTTTTACCATCTGATAATAAAAGCCTTTCAAATAATGAAGTATCTAATTGTCTTCTTAATTCTCTAACAGACCAATTAGAATTAATACATTCTTTTTCATAGAAGTTTCTTTTATCTTTATCTTCAATAATCATTAGTTCTAAATAGTGAGACCAAGAAAGACTAGAGGAAATTTCATTAAAATTAGGATATGCTTTATAAAACATTCTCATATACTTTAAGTTAGATACTGAATAGCCTTTACCTAAATATTTTGTAAGTTCTTCAGATAATCCTTTTAAAACCTCTTTACCATATTCTAAACGATTATTATATTCACTTTCATTTGACACTATTATTTTACCTATATTCCAATATACATAGACAATAGATTTATTAATTTCATTAGCTAAATTAGATTTAACTTCATTTACTAAATTTGTAATTTCTTCAATCATTTTTGCATTATTTTTTTCTAACATAATTTCTCCTTTCGTAATTAGTCAGACGCGTCTGACCAATTTATTAATGATTAATATAATTTTATCATATATTTTACTTTTAATATTATATTTCTATATCATAATCATCTTTTTCTTTGTATGAATCATGTTCTTTACCGAATTTATAAGTATCATTTGGTTCTTTAATTGTATCATCTTCAATAACACTATGTTCGTATAAGTCTCTTGAAAAATCACGATATTTGTCTCTATCTTTTCTATTAAATAATCTATTTTTGATAAATTTAATAAGACTTATAAATTTATTTTTAAAATAGTTAAGTTCTGCAAATAAAGAATTATTTTCTTATTGTTTTCTCTAATATTAGAATCAACATTATTAAGCGATGTTGATAATTTTTAGATTTTTTTCTTTTGAACTTGGCACTCTTCCCACATTCTTTTAATAACAATAGGTTCAATAACATTTAATAATAAGTAGGATGTTTAGTTCTTTTACCATGAAGAAAATTACCTTTGTATGTTTCATTTTTCTAAAATTGCAACAATAGAAGAATTTCTCCAATTAGTTTTATAAATTTTTCTAATACCTACATTTATAAATATAGGAGTAGTATTACAAAAATCACAAATAAACTCTAATTTCTTTTTAAGTGATTCATCAATAAGTATTTCTTGTTTGATAATATTAATCATAAACACCATCCTTTCTTTAGGATGATT
>JBJEDW010000062.1:0-45239 GCA_051872415.1 Bacilli bacterium | reverse complement strand
AAGGTATATAATGATTACTCATTTCATCCCCCAAAAACTACAACATAGCAAAAAAAATAAAAAAAGTATCAATTTTAATAAAAGATTACACATTTTACTAATAAAACAAGTTTTGATTTATAAAAAAACACAAAAATTTTATAAATAATAAAACATCATCTCCATAAATTTAAAAAAGTCCCATTTGCAAAATTATTCTTATAATGTTACAACAAAGATGGAGGCGATATATTTGAACGAAAATAATAAAAAATTAATTGATGAATTCTACAGAATATCTAAAAAAGGCTGGATTAAAAGTGCTAGCAAAAGCTTTGGGAGTGTTGGACTTACCTTCGAAAAAGAACTTGGTAAAGATCCAGATAGTTTATTTTTTCCTGATTATTATGGAACAGAAATAAAATGCACAACACATTATAGTAAATATCCACTTTATTTATTTACATTAGCATTTGATGGGCCAACTTTTTCTGAAATAAATAGAATAGTAGAAAAATATGGCTATTATGATAAAGATTATAAAGATAAAAAAGTATTATTTGCAAAATTAAGTTGCATAAATAAAACAGTAATCAATGATAAATACAAGTTTAAATTACAGATAGATCAAAAAGAAGAAAAACTATTCCTTTGTGTATATAACCTTTATGATGAATTAATAGAAAGAGAATCATTTGTTTATTTAGACTCAATTAAAAATCACTTAATGTTAAAACTAAATAAAATGGCCTTAATAAAAGCATTTAAAACTAAAAAAAATCAAGAAGAATATTTTAGGTACTATAAAATGGATATATATTTAATGAAAGGCTTTGAAACATTCTTAAATTTACTACAAGAAGGAAAAATCGAAGTATCCCTAATAGCGAGAATTGGAAAAAGTAGCAATCAAAAAGGACGGCATCGCAACAAAAACTTAGTTTTTAATATAAAAAAAGAAAACATAGACATGCTATTTGAAAAGACATTTTCTTCAGATTCAAAAGTGTTCACTATTTTATAATAAAAACAACCCCACACTTTAAATGGGGGTTAAAATATGAAATTAATAATAAACAAAAATTCTTAATCAAACATTTTCTTTAATTACAATGTTGATGATCGCGGTGTTGATGTCTATCATTTCCGTTATTAAAGAATAAAACAAAGAATATAATTATAATTATAATCCAAATCCAAGAAGCATCACCATATCCTGGATATCCACAGCCATACATAAATCATTTCTCCTTTCACTATATTATATTTTACCAGTTACTTAATGGATATAATGTATACCTACAATATATTAAAAAAAGAAAGTCAATTTAAATATTATTAATCAATTCTTCCACAAAGCCAGTCCATTGAAACATTATATTTTTTAGCTATATCATAAGCAAAAGCAGTTAAAAGTATAGTCTTACCTGTTTCATAAGCACTTATAGTAGAGTGAGATGTATTTATTTCTCTAGCCAATGCTTCTTGAGTTAAATTATTCTCAATTCTAAAAGTTTTAAGTCTTTTACCAATTAATTCCTTATTTAGTTTCTTATTAACATTTTTATAGTTTTTGTTATTTGAAAGTCCTAGCATATAATCCATGCTAACATCAAAATAATTACAAACATTATTCAAATGTTTAAGAGGAATAATGTTTTCATCAGTTTCCCACCTAGCATAATTTGATTTAGACACCCCAATAATCTTAGCCATTTGTATTTGATTTAAATCATGTTCATCGCGAAGATCTTTTATTTTATATAATAACATAAAAATCACCTGTTTTAATTCTCTCATTAATTTTGTAAATTAATATTTTGTTCCCATAATTACGACATTTATGTTATAATTATCAAAAGGAATGATTTGTATGATAGAAAACTTACCAATAAAAATAGATGAAGTAGGAAGGGTAGTAATACCCAAAAAAATTAGAAAAAAATACGATATAAAAAAAGATAGTTTTCTTTTAATGATTCCTGAAGAAAAAAGTATTCTATTCACCATACAAAATAAAGAATTAGAATTAACTAAATTAGTTAATAAATTTAATAAAATAGAAACACTTTATAATTTTGATATTATTCTTTTAAACAAAGAAAAAATCTTATATACATCACAAAAATATGAATTTTTAAAAGATCCAAAAAGAAAACAGAAAATAGTAAAAGTAATAACAGAAGGGAAAGAAAATGATAAATATGATGTAAAAAAACTTACCAATTCATCAGACCCCTATTATTATTCTTTAATTAATTTTGATAATTATACTAAATATCTAATTATTATCTTTTATAAGGATGAAAAGTTAAAAAAAATAGCTTCATTAATTCCTAAGCTACTTTCTTAACTATCCAATCTATAAAATCAAACATTTCAAAAACAATTTTAATCTTTAAAATAAAATGCAACAGCAAAATAAAAACAAAAATTCAAGAATTATAAATATTTATCTTGAACAAGTTGAAAGGAAAAAAGTTTATGAATAATATATTGCTAAAGGTAGATGAAGCAGGAAGAATTATAATACCATTAAAAATACGTAAAAAATATGAAATAGATAAAAATGATACATTACTTTTAACAACAACACCTAATGGGTTCAAACTAGAAAAAGAAGATATTTTCATAAAATATGAAAAAGTCTTTTCTAAAATAAAATTAATTGAACAAACATTTGATATTGACTTCATAGTAACAGATAATGAAAAAATTATTTATACTACTTCAAAATATGATAAATTAAAAAATTCAAAAATTAGTAACAAACTAAAACAAATTCTAAATGATAATTTAAATAGCTATAGTGAAGAACTTAATATTACAAAAAACTTTGTAATTACTTCATCTTGCTTTTACAAAACATTAAAATTAGATAATTATACAAAAGGTGTAATAATTATGATATTTTCTGATAAAAACAAAAAAGAAGTTATACTAATAAATGAGCTGTTAGATTAAAAAGCAAAACTAAAAATAAAAACATAGAATATTAAAAATAAAAGAATTCAAATAAAAAGTCATAAAATATTAAAACGTTTAAATAAGAAAAGTTACAAAAATATTAAAATTTTAATATTGAATCTTTATGTTTATCACTACACATGTTATACTAATAATGTAAGAAAAATAGAAAGAAGTGTTAATAGTGGATTATTATAATAAAGACATAGACGAAACTTTAAAAAATTTATCTTCTAAAATAGAAGGACTTACAAAAGAAGAAGTTCTAAAAAGAAGAAAAGCAAATGGTTTAAATGAAATAACAGAAAAAAACAAAATCACTCCTCTTAAACGTTTTATATCTCAGTTTAACAATGTAATGATAATTCTTCTTTTAGTAGTAGGAGTTTTATCTCTTATATATTCATCTGTTACTAAAACAGACTATACTGATGCAATTGTAATATTATTCTCAGTAATAGTTAATGCAATAATGGGATATATTCAAGAAAAAAAAGCTGAAGATTCTCTAGAATCTTTAAAAAGTTATGTAACTTCTACTGTAGAAGTGATAAGAGAAGGTAAAAGCTATGAAGTAGATTCAAAAGAACTCGTAAAAGGTGATATTATAATTCTTGAAAGTGGAGACAAAATACCAGCAGACTGCCGAATAATAGATAGTATAAATGCCTCGGTAGATGAATCAGTTCTAACTGGAGAATCTATTTCAGTAACAAAAAGCGAAGAAGTTTTATCATCTGAAAAACCTCTTCATGAAAGAAGTAATATGCTTTATTCAGGTACAATCCTAGTAAATGGAAAAGTTACTGCCATCGTAGTAGAAACAGGTAATAATACTGAATTTGGAAAAATTGCTAAAAACTTACTTAGAGAAAAAGAAGCCCCAACTACCTTGGAAGTTAAAGTTGCTAAAGTAAGCAAATTAATCACATTCTTAGCAGCCTTTTTAGTAGCATTAGTAATAGTTTATGGAATTGTTATGAAAAATGATATCTTAACAATTGTTATGCTTTGTATTTCTATGATAGTAGCATCAGTTCCAGAATGCTTGCCAATTGCAATAACAGCAACATTATCAGTAGGCGCAAACCAAATGGCTAAAAAGAAAGCAATCGTAAAAAGACTTTCAGCAATAGAAACCCTTGGAGCAACAGAAATAATTTGTTCTGATAAAACAGGAACTTTAACAACTAATGAAATGACTGTAGTAAGAGTCCTTGAAGGTACTAAAATAAAACTAAATATTAGAGAAGAAATCAAAAAAAGATCTTCCCTTGTAAATATAATTGGACTTTGTAATAATGCAAGTGAAAATCCAGATAAAAAAGATGAATTCTTTGGAGATTCAGTTGAAGTAGCATTCATAAAATATTTAAAAACTATTGGAGTAGATAAAAATATCCTAGAAGGAAAATATAAAAGATTGGGAGAAATTCCTTTTGATTCAAATAGAAAAATGATGAGTACTGTAAACAATGTAAACGGAAAAAACTTCATTCTTACAAAAGGTAGTTTATCTTCAGTACTTAAACTTTGTAATAAATACGAAGAAAATGGTAAAATAAAAAAACTGACTTCCTTAGTCAAAAAAAGTATTCAAAAACATGAAAAACAAATGTCAAACGATGCCCTTAAAGTTATAGCCTTAGCATACAAACCATATCTAAAAGATGACTTTGACATAACTGAAAAAGATGAAAATAATCTTATTTTTGTAGGTTTAGTAGGCTTAATAGATCCTCCTCGTAGTGATGTTACATCTGCGATTGATAAATGCAAAAGTGCTGGAGTAACACCAATTATGATAACAGGAGATAGCTTAGAAACAGCTTTATCTATTGCTAAAGAAATAGGTATAGCAACAAATAATAAAGAAGGCATTCTCGGAGAAGAAATCCGCACTTTAACTGATAAAGAACTTGCAAAGGTTCTTAAAACTGTAAAAGTATTTGCAAGAGTAACTCCAGAAGATAAAGTTAGAATCGTTACATTTCTTCAAAAAACTGGTAAAGTAATAGCTATGACAGGAGATGGAGTAAATGATGCTCCCGCTATAAAATTAGCAAACGTTGGAGTAGGAATGGGAAAAACCGGTTCAGATGTTACAAAAGGTGCCGCAGATATTATTCTAATGGATGATAGTTTTTCAACTATAGTAACAGCAATCGAAGAAGGAAGAAGAATATATGACAATGTAATAAATAATATCTTATATAATTTATCAAGTAACTTCACTGAAATTATAATCATTTTAGTAGGAATGTTTACATTTAAAAATATAATTTCTCCAATTCATGTTCTTTACATTGATTTAGTCGCAGATACTCTTCCTTCAATTTGTTTAGCCTTTGAAATGGGAAGTAAAAATTTAATGAAAAGAAAACCAGCATCACTAAACCAAAACATATTTACCCCTTACTTTAAAGCATTTTTATCTCTTTCAGTTGTAATAGAAGTAGCAATATCCTTATTCGTTTTTTACATATTTAATAGTAGATTTGGATTAGAAGTTGGACAAACTATGGCGCTTCTTAGTATAGTTTTAAATGAATTTGTTTTTGTATACAACTGCAGAAGTTTAGATGAACTAATTATAAAAAGGGGCATATTTTCCAACAAATATCTAAATGTAGGAATGCTTATCCTAATTGGAGTACAATTATTAGTATTTTTAACCCCAATTGGAAGTTTCTTTGGACTTGTTAGAATTTCCTTTCTAGACTTTATAATAATATTATTAATAAACATAATTGGATTTATTCTAATTGAACTATTAAAACCTTTACTTACCAAGCTATTTAAAAAAGAAAACTAATTATGAAATATACTTAAAGTATAGCTTGCTATTCATCTAAATAATTTTATCTATAACAAATTATAGGCATTAATAAAAAAGCAAGAAAAGTAAAGATAAAAGTAAAAAATAAGTAAATAATCAAATAACAAAATAGAAGCTAAAATAATAAGGTCAATTTAATAGTTTTTAACTTTTCAAAGCAATAAAATAACAAAATTTAACTTTTCAAAAGAAACAAGATAGAGTATAATTAAAAATAGGATAGGAAGTGAAAGAATGAAAACCAGAATAATTAGTGCAATAGTTATGTGTCTTATAATTATTCCAATATTATTTATTGGAGGAATGCCTTTTAAAATTTTAGCCATAGTACTTGCAATGATGTCTATGTATGAAATAATGAAAGCAAGAAGTAAAAAAAGTGAAATACCTTTAATTATTAGAATTTTATCATATATTTTATTAGGAGTTTTTGTATCTCTAGGAACAAGTGTATATTCTGCAAATTATGAACTTATTTACAAAATAATGATAGTTATATTCTTATTATACTTTATACCTGTAGTATTTATAAATGATACAGAAAAATATAGTATAACAGATGCTTTATATGTTTTAGGATGTACTTTATTTTTAGGAGTAGCCTATAATTCATTTGTTTTAATTAGTAATATTGATTTTATTTATATATTCTATTTAATACTAATAACAACTATGACAGATGCTTTTGCATACTTTACAGGCTATTTTATTGGAGAACATAAACTATGTGAAAAAATATCTCCTAAAAAAACTTGGGAAGGTGCAATTGGAGGATCTGTAGTTGGGACAATTATAGCATCATTTTTCTATTTGTTCTTGATTAATTCAAGTGCCAATATATTTTTAGTAGTTGGCATAACTCTTTTATTAACCATAATAGGTCAAATAGGAGATTTGTTCTTTTCAAGCATCAAAAGGCATTATAAAATAAAAGACTTTTCTAATTTGATTCCAGGTCATGGAGGAGTTTTAGATAGATTTGATAGTATTATATTTGTTGTATTAACATTTATATTATTTATGAACATTTTATAGGAGGACAATATGATTTTAACAATAATATTATTTATTTTAATTCTTGGAGTAATTGTTTTAGTACACGAAGGAGGGCATTTTCTTTTTGCTAAATTAACAGGAGTTCATGTTTATGAATTTTCAATTGGAATGGGTCCCTTAATAGCTAAAAAAATAGCAAAAGATAAAACTCAATACTCAATAAGAGCTATTCCTATCGGAGGTTTTGTTTCCCTAGCAGGAGAAGAGATAGATGAAGAAGAAAGAAAAAAAACAAAAGGAAAAAACCTTCAGGACAAAACAGTATTCCAAAGATTTTTAGTTATGTTTATGGGGGTTGGATTTAATTTCATCTTTGCATTTTTAATTCTTCTATTTACAGGTCTTGTTTTTGGAGCACCTTCAACAGAACCTATTATAAATGATATAACAGAGGGCTTTCCAGCAGAACAAGCAGGTTTAGAAAAAGGTGATGAAGTATTAAGAATAAATGGTCATAAGATTAGTTATTTAGAAGATATTTCATTATATTTAACAGTAGAAGATTTAAGTAAAACAGTAACTTTTGAAGTAAAAAAACCAAGTGGTGAAATAGTTACATATCACATTAATCCAGAAAAAACAAAGGATGAAGAAGGAAACGATAAATATGCAGTAGGAATTGTCTTAAAAGCTGATGTAAACAAAGGAGTAGGAGATTCAATCGTATATGCATTCAATGAAGAATGTGCTATATTTAAACAAATGTTTGTAGTAATAGCTAATCTATTTACAGGTGGTGTACATTTAAATCAATTAAGTGGACCAGTTGGTATCTACTCAATAGTAGGGCAAATGAGTGAACAAGGTATTTCTGCACTTCTATACTTAACAGCACTTTTAAGCATAAATGTTGGAGTAATTAACTTATTGCCATTCCCAGCATTTGATGGAGGAAGAATATTATTCTTAATAATTGAAAAAATAAAAGGATCGCCAGTTAATCCGAAAATAGAAAATACCATTCATAGCATAGGATTTATCTTGCTTATACTATTAATGATATATGTAACATTTAATGATATTCTGAAATTATTTTAAAGAACTTAAAACTATTTATTTAAAAATAGAAATAGATTTCACGTCTAAAAAAGTGAAATCTTTTATTTTACTTAAAATTTTATATTTGAGGGGTATAATTTTGGATCTCCACCTTCTAGGGGTTCCTTCTTTTTTGTTAAACAACACGATTGAGTGGGGTATATTTTTTGAAGATCACTTTTGGCTTAAAAACTCCGCTTTTTAATGAGTATTAGATCATTTTTAACATTAGTATAGAAAAAGAAAAAAAGAAAAAATTTGTAAGTGTTAATTACTATTTTTTTCTTTTTATAAGACTAAAACTTTTTATTTAGTTAGAGAGTAGAGATAAATAAAATATATACTCTTTTTTTATTTATATGTTTCTTGTTTTATCAAATCAACATTACTATGCATTATTGATAAGTAATCATCATTATTTTGTTCATCTTTTTCAGTTATAGTATCTAAAGTTCTAAATGTTAATACTTCGACATTATAAGAATCTTTTAATTCATTGACAATATCATAGTCTTTACTATGATCCATTACAAAGATATAATTTAATTCACCATTATCTAATAATTCTCTTGCCTTTGATATGTTACTTTCTTTTTCTTTGTTATTATTTGTTAAATTGATAACTTCAAATCCATATTTTTCCAAGAAGTTTAATGATTCATCTGCTACTATGATTTGATTATTTACAGAATTATCAGCAGTTTTTTTGATTTCTGTTTCAAGTTCAGTGATATCTACTTTTAGTAAAGTATATTGATCTTTTATTTCTTCTACTAAATATCGATATGAAATATATTCTGTAAGTTCGTTTTTGATATTTTGTCCTAGCATTAAAATATTTGAAGGATTAAGCCAAATATCAGACATAGAATATGTTGCATCTAGACCATATGCAGCATCAATTATTTTTAAATTTTTATTGTTATTTAACATTGTTGTTGCATATTCTCTTTCTTCAGATTCTCCATTGTAAATAAATAAATCATATTCGCTGTAATCTTTTAGTTGTTTTTCTGTTATTTCATAAGTAGTAGATATAGAATCTCTTGGATAAATACTTTTTATTTTTGAATTGTTTCCATATAGTCTATTTGTTACGTATTCTATTGGATATATAGTTGTAGCTATATTGATATCTTCCATTTTATCTCTTTTGAAACATCCTGTTAAACAAGATAATGTGATGATTGTAGTAAATAAAATAATTATAGTTTTTTTCATTTGTTATTCCTCCTTATTTATTGGTACTGGATCGTAACCTTTTGTTCCAAATGGGTTACATCTTAATATTCTTTTTATTGTAAGTATTGTTCCTTTATAAGCGCCATATGTTTCAATAGCTTCTATAGCGTAGTTTGAACATGTTGGTATGTGCCTACAAGTATTATGCCAAGGTCCAGGTATTTTTTGATATGTTTTAATAATCAATAATAATAACTTTTTCAAATTATATCACCAATAACATTTTACTATTAATTTAGTTTTTTATCAATTAAAATAGTACTAATTTTTTTTAAAATATGATATAGTTATTTTTAGGTGATTAAAATGAATGATCTATTTGAGAAGTTAAAAATTAAGCCAAATGATTTATCTATATATGAACAAGCTTTTATCCATACTTCTTATGCTTATGAAAATAATCTTTCTTATTCTTATGAAACTTTAGAGTTTTTAGGAGATGCAATTGTTGATTTAGTTGTTTCTGATTATTTATATCGTGAAAAGGATTTTGCAGAAGGTAAAATGACCAAGGAAAGGGCAAGTTATGTATGTGAGAATGCACTTTATGAGTATGCTAATGACTTAAATTTTAGTAAGTATATAAAAGTAGGTAAGGGAGAAGCTCAAAGTGGGGGAAGTCATAAGAAAGCAATACTTGCTGATGTATTTGAGGCTTTTATTGCAGCAGTTTATTTAGATTTGGGTTTTGAAAAGGCAAAAGAAGTTGCACTTAATATAATTGTTCCTTATATAGAAGATGAAAATATTTTACTTTTTAGTGATTATAAATCAGAACTACAAGAGGCTGTTCAGGATATTCAAAAATCTTTGAATTATGAACTTATTGAAGAAAAAGGTCCTGCTCATGATAAAAAGTTTAAAGTTGCTGTTAAAATTGATGATATTGTTTATGGAATAGGCGAAGGACATACAAAAAAAGAAGCAGAACAAGAGTCTGCTAAAAGTGCACTTAAGAAACTAGTTAGATAATTAGTTTCTTTTTAATTTGTTGTTTCTGCTATTTGTTTGAATGCTAAGTTTACATCTAGTTTAGCAGGAGTGTTGCTTTTTGTTGCGTTTGTGTCATCTTCATTATTCATTTTGTTTTCACTTGAATCATCCCATTTTATATAGATTCTAATTTCAATTACTTTATTTGTATCTGTTTTGGAGTATAATACATCTTTTGAAATTGAGTTATTCTCCTCTGTTAAGGAAACTATTTCTCCTCCATTGATTGAATATCCTGTTGTTACTATGTCAGATACACTACTATTTGTATTTGGTTTTGAAGTTATTGTGTAATTGAATGAAACATCTGCAGCAGTATGGTCTATAACTATGTCAAAATATCCTTCAGAAGTTGGAGCTATTATATTTTTTGCGATGTGTTCATTTTCTAAAAAGGTTGGTGTTAATGTTTCTGATATATCAGAGTTATTTCTTATGTCTTTGTTGTTTACTAATATTTTCCATCTTGCAATATTCATATCAGCTTCTCCGTCAGCATCAGTAAGATATTTGGCAAAAGTATCTTGAATTATTAATAGAGAAAAAAGTAGTGCAATACATGCTAATAAAATATTAATCTTTTTGGTTATGTTCATGTTATCACTCCTTTTCTAGTATAAAAAAATTATAGCATATTAAAAGGTTTTATACAATCATTTTTTGTTTGTGTAATTTAGGGTTATTTGTGTCTTCTTTTGTTGCATATTGTATTTAATTATGCTAAAATTAAGATAGTATAACATAGTAGTGAGAGTGATTTATATGGGAGTTAAAAGTGTTGTTGTTACAGCAGATAAAGTTAAAAGAAGAAAACTACTTTTAAAGAATGCTAAAATTTTTCTTTTGGCTTTGTTTATGTTTTCTATAATGTTATTTGTAGTACTTGGTTTGGTTTATAATGGTGGAAGATTTACTGTTACTTTAGATCCTAATCTTTCTTTGAAAAGCGGTCTTATTATATATGAAGATAAAAAAGAAAAAAGATCTGAAAGAAAGTTATATGCTGAAGAAGTTGATTTTATGGATAATATTTCTATAAAGTGGCTTCCTGAAAATATTAATAATGAAAAAGATGGGGCTCATAATGGTGAAAATTATATAGCTTATACTTTTTATGCTGAAAATACAGGGGATGAAGTTATTAATTATTGGTATGAAATAGATATTGATGATGTTGTTAAAAATGTTGATGAAGCTATCAGAGTGATGATTTATTTAAATGGAGAAAAAGAAGTTTATGCAAAAGTTAATGCTGATACTAATAAAAATGAGGAAGGTACAAAGGCATTTTATTCTAAAGATATAGCAGTTTTGGAACCTAGAAAAAATATGAGTCCTGGTAAAGTTGATAAGTTTACTATAGTTATTTGGCTTGAGGGTGATGATCCAGATTGTCTTAATAACTTGATTGGTGGAGAAATTAAAATGCATATGGATATAACTGAAGAACACATTGAACAGGAGAATAAGTGATATGAATAAAAAGAACAAAAAGAAAAGAAAAAATAAAAAAAGAGAAAAAAAATTACTTTATATGTTTCTGCTTTTGTTTGTAACAACAATAATGCTTGCTACTACAACTTACGCTTGGTTTACTGCTAATAGGATTGTTTCTGTTAACGATCTTAATGTTAAGGTACAATCTTCTGGTGGTATTGAAATATCTGTTGATGGAAGTAACTGGAAAACTAGTGTTACTCAAGATGATATTTTGGGAGCAAGTGCTACTTATGGAAGTAATGTTAATCAGATGCCTGAAAAGTTTGAACCTGTTTCTACAGGTGGTTTTACAGAAAGTGGTAAATTGAAAATGTTTTATGGTTCTCCGACAAGTGACGATAGTGGTAATTATATTTTGACTGCTAAAAGAGATATAGAAACTGCTGGAACAGAGGGTAACTTTATGGCCTTTGATCTGTTCTTTAAGGTTGATAATGCTTCAAGTGCTTATTTAACAAATGAATCTTCTATTCTTTTTGTTGGGAATAGTAATCCAGGTTCACAAAATGCATTTAGAGTTGCCTTTTTGGATGAAGGGACAGTTGCTATTGGAAGTGGTCTTGGTAGTATTCAAGGACTTGGTTCTGCAACAGATCAAGATGTATATATTTGGGAGCCAAATAGTGATACTCATTCAAGTACTGGAATTAGTAATGCTTTTGATGTATATGGTATTTCTGTTTCATCACAAGGTGCTTCGCCAATTTCTTATTCTGGTGTTACAAATGAAATAAGTGAAGCTCAAAGAATTGCTTTTAAAGATGCTACAAGTGCTAAATATCCTGGATATTTTTCAGTAGTTGATGTTGATTACTCGACATCTTATGGTTTTTCTGGAAATACAAAAGTTTGGGATTTTAAAGCAGGTATTACTAAAATGAGAGTTTATATTTGGCTTGAAGGACAAGATGTTGATTGTGAAAATGGTGCTTCTTCTGGTAATTTAGAAATTAAATTTCAATTGACAACAAACCCATCTTAATTTTAATTGTTTATTTTTTAGGAGGTGAATAATCGTGATAAATGAAATTGTTAGTAAACTTAAAACAAAGTTTAAGTTTTTTGCTAAACTAAAAAATGTTTCTAAGTATCGTTTAGTTTTTTTGATTATTTTCCTTCTTGTGCTTATTACTAATTTATCAACATATTTTATAACTTATGGAGAATTTGTTAGTAGATTTGAAGAAAATGCATCTGGTGGTATAACCGGAGTAGGTGAAGATACTGTCATTATTGATGATTTAGAGTCTGATTGGAATTATTATGAAGGACTTAATTATACTTCTTCTGATGGCGTGCTTCCTACTGGTAATGATTTAGGTTTATATGATGATTCTAATTTAGTACAGACTAAGATTATATATGATGGAACAGATCTTAATAGTAATTTACGTGGTTATGTTTCTCCAGAAGAGATGCAGTATGTTTTTGTTTATTATAAAACTTATCCAGTTTTGGATAATGGTACTTCTGATACTAGTGATGATTATATAGAATTTGAACTTATTGATAATCCTTATACTAAAAGACCTAGTGGAAAGGCATTTAATGGTTGGATTACTAATTATAGAGGAGCAGAAGTAAGTCTTGATAATGATAGATATGTTAGGAGCGTAAAAGTTCCTGTTACTTATAGTGGTGGTAACCCTGATACTATTAATATTACGTTTAATGCTAGTTGGACTGATGCTGAAAGTTCTACTGTGTCAAGTTCAAGAAACTGGCAGACTGCTTTTAGTAGTCTTGATTCTGCTGGAATGAAAGAAGTTGTGATGAGGGAACATATTGTAGAGTATGCTCCTTATGATATGACAGGTTATTTTTATAGAGTTACTATTGCTCGTAATCAAAGTTATGCTGGTTATTATAATGCAAATGGTGTTTTGCAAACTAGAGGTACTTGTCGTACTAATGGTGGTTGTACTTATTATGATATAATCGATGGTGAAGATTATGATTCTTCTAATACGTATTATCATTTAGTTAATGGTACTATGGCAGAACTTGATCCTAGTACTTTGGACTTTCAAATAATTAGAGATGAATATGTCGATAATGAAAATATAAATGGTGGAGTAGTTGCAGGTTATTTTAGAAGTATTACTTTATCTAGGGGAGATTCTTATGCTGGCTATTATGACTCTCTTGGTAATTATCAAGAATCTGGTACTTGTAGTAGTTCTAGTTGTACTTATTATGAATATATTCAGTATTATGATGATCAAGGTAATGAAGAACTTGCTAGTGAAGATGAAGTATATTATCAACTTGTTACTCGTGATACTAATATTATTACTATGACAACTGATTTAAGTACTACTTGGTCTTCTTCTCAGGATAAACCTTTTACTCTTACTAGTTATTATGATGATGATTATCGTGATTCTGTTGTTTGGACTGTTGCGACTGCGAGAAATTTTTGGGGTTATGTTTCTTATAGTGGAGTAAGTGTTAATGCTTATGCTGATATGGTTATTGAAAATCTTGCCATTAGCTGTGGTACTAGTTTTAGTAGTACTGAAACAGCTTCAAGTGGTACTAGTGATGCTGGTGTTTTTTATGGAAGATTTTTTAATGTTAAGCTTGGAAGAGGAATTGTCCAAGATGGAAGTAATGGTAATTTTCGTGGTGTAATTGGAGGCTCTAATGGATCTTCTGGTAGTTCTTCTAATGTTACTAAATATCGTTTGATGGTTGAAAGTGGTTTTTATAATAATATGGCTATAGGTAATGGTGCTACTGGAACATCTCAAACTATTTATATGGAAGGCGAAGCTATTTATGGAAATGACTATGATAGGGCAAGTGACAATAATAACAAGCTTGATTTATATTACTGTGCTTCAGGTAGTTGGGGTGGTAATTATTATGCAAGTACTAATACTGGTATTTCCTTTGATTTAACTGTAAAAAGTGGTAGTTTTGGTACTAGTAAAGATGATTATACTACTGGAATTTATGTTGGTGGAAGACAAGGTGGTACTCATTATACTTCTAGAAAAATAATTGTTGAAGGAGGTTATATTTATAATCTTATTGGAGGACCACTTACTGCGAGCAATCGTAGTGCTATTAATGATACATATATGTATATAAAGGGCGGATCTATTGATATGATTACTGGTGGTGCAGGACTTTCTGCAACTTACGGAAATAGAATAATTCAAATTACTGATGGTCAAGTAAATTATAGTGTTTTTGGAGGTTCTAATGGATATGAAGGTGGAAGTGGTGATGGTACTATAAATGGTTCTTCCTTTGTATATGTTGGAGGAAATAGTATTATTGGTTCTTCTGAAAATGTTCTTAATAGTAATGAATTATATGGAGCAGAAGCAGGTTCTGTTTTTGGAATAGGAAATGGAAATAGTAATTATGCTTCAATTGGATCAAATGATAATTCTAATATAATAATTGATGGTAATGCACTTATTAGAAAAAATGTTTATGGTGGAGGAAATTTCTCTGCTGTTGGAGTAAGTAGTGATTCTTCTGAAACTAGTACGTTTATAAAAATAAATAATGGAAAAATAAATGGATCAGTTTATGGCGGGGGTAATAAAAATGGTTCAGGAGATACATCTAAAAGTTCTACAATTGATATTGAAATGTATGGTGGAGAAGTTGAAGGATCAGTTTATGGAGGCTCTAATGAAAAAGGTGTAATATATGGAAACGTTAATGTAGATGTTATTGGAGGAACATCAAGTAATGTCTTTGGTGGAGGACGAGGAGGTTATTTATCAAGTGATTATCCTGGTACTTTTGTTACTAAAAATGTAAATGTTACAATTGGAGATTCTTCATCAAGTTTGACTCCAGAAATTACTGGTGAAGTTTTTGGAGGAAGTGCTTATGGTACAGTAAATGGTAGTGAAAATGATTCTACTATTTCTAGTGATAATACTACTGTTGTGGTTAATAAAGGAAAAATTGGATCAGTTTATGGTGGAGGAAAAGGTGATGATGATTATACTCCTTATGTTAAGGGAAATGTAACTGTTACAATAAATGGTGGAACTATTTCTAATGTTTTCGGTGGAAATGATGCTTCTGGTACTCCAAATGGAGGAGTTAAAGTTTACTTAAAAGGTGGTTCTATTACTAATACATATGGTGGAGGAAATAGAACAAGTGTTCCTATTACAAATGTTTATTTACAAGGTGCTACTGCAGAAAATATTTTCGGTGGTTCTAATATGTCTGGTGATGTTACTACTTCTAATGTTATTTCTTCTTCAGGACTAGCAAACAGTATTTATGGTGGAAATAACGAAGGTGGTGTTACTACTACTTCTAATGTTACTATTAATGGTGCAGAAATTATTGAAGTTTATGGTGGTGGAAATCTTGCTAAAACTGATGTAACTAATGTAAAAATAAATGAAGGTGTTATTACAAATTGTTTTGGTGGAGGTAAAAGTGCTGATATTGAAACTAGTACAAAAGTTGATTTAGATGGTGGAACTATTACAAGTGTTTATGGAGGATCTAATTCAAGTGGATCTGTTCCTATTAGTACTATTAATTTTAATGATGGAAAGGTTACTAGTATTTATGGAGGAAATAATGAAGGTGGTTTTGTTACTACTACAAATGTTAATTTAAATGGTTCTTCTGCTAAAAATGTATATGGTGGAGGAAATAGAGCAAGTTCCGGTACTTCAAATATTGTTTTAGATGGTTCTAGTGTTACTAATGTCTTTGGTGGTGGAAATGCTGCGGGTCTTACTACTTCTAATATTAATTTGAAGAGTGGCTCTATCACTAATGTTTTTGGTGGAAGCAATGAAGAAGGAGATGTTTCTCAAAGTAATATAATTACTAGTGAAACTACTAATACAAGTGGTGCTGTTAACAATGATTTAAAAATAAAAGTAACTCCTGAAGTTGTTGCTGTTGATCCTTACTGGCAAGATACAAATTATACCTCAGTTGCTACTCTTAATATTGATATTACTAATAATACTGATAAAACTATAGATAATTGGACAGTTAGTTTGAAAGATACTGATTCTGTTTTGTATAGTAATTATAGTAATCATGAAATAAGTTCTAGTAATGGAGTATATACTTTTAATCAAGTAAATAGATATAGCTCTAATACTCCTGCTAAAATTGAACCTGGTCAAACTTATAGCTTGAATTTTCAAATTTATTCTAAAAAAGAAGTATCTGGTTATGAACTTGATGAAATTAGTATTATAGGTACTGATGTTGATGGAGATTCATTTGTACAAAACGGAAATAATCTAGTAGTATCTAATTTATATGGTGGTAATAATAGAGGGGGTACTACTGATTCTACTAATATAAATTTAAATAGAGGTTATACTCATAATATTTATGGTGGAGGTAATCTTGCACCAGTTAACGAAACAAGTGTTAATTGTGAAAATATTACAGTTGGTGGACAATTATATGGCGGAGGTAATCAAGCTGCTGTTAATAATAGTACTTCTTTAATTTTGAAAGGTACAAATGTGTCTGGTTCTATCTTTGGTGGAGGAAATGCTGGTACTGTTGGAGATAGTACTGATGTTTATATATCTTCTTCCACAATAGAAGAAAGTGTTTATGCTGGAGGAAATGGAGCTTCTGCTGTTGTATATGGAAATACTGTTCTTACAATAGATGGTGTAAGTAATATTGAAAAACATGTATTTGGTGGAGGAAATGCTGCTCCGACTGGTACTGAAAGTGATAATAATTCTTCCAGTTTAGTAAATATTGCAGGTGCTACTATAGGTAAAAATGTATATGGTGGGGCTAATACATCTGTTGTGTATGGAAAGACTAAATTAAATATTGGTATTGATACTATTTCTAATAGTGATAGTTTAATAAAAGGAAATATTTATATTAAAGGTACTGTTTTTGGTGGAGGAGAAGCTAATGCTTCTGGTAGTGAAAATTATGACTTTTCTTTTATAAGTGTTACTGAAGGAATAGATATAAAAATAGATGGTAATAATCATGATAGTTTTGATATAGATGGTTCTATATTTGGAAGTGGTAATGCTTCTTCTACGACAGGTTATAGTTATATTGATATAAATAATTATGGTAGTCCTAGTGATATAAAAACAAATGTTTCTATTCAAAGAGCAAGTAGGGTTACTATAAGTAATTCTCATATGCATCTTCAAGGTGCTACAGATAGAACTAATGAATATGCTGATGAATTATTTTCAATAAGTAGAGTAGATTTATTAAAATTAAAGAATAATTCTGTGATGTATTTAAAAACAGGGGCTAATCTACTTAAAAAATATGTTAGTGCAGTGGATATTGGAGATAACGAAGTTCCTGCTACTGTAATTATAGATGATGATACAAAAACTGTTACTAAGAATGTTGATAATAGAATCTACATGCTTGAAGGAAAGGTTTTAAATATTGCTACAAATGAAAATATCACTGCCTATGGTGATGTAGATGGAATGAGTTTCTTTGGAATGTATCAATATTCAAGAGATGGTGATATAGAAACTGCTATGTATAGTGGTGATTATGATTATGGAAGTAGTATTACTTCTAATGAATTATATTATTTCACTGGAGGTAGTTATGTTTTAGGATCACATAAAACTAATCATGATATAACTGTTGATGGATTCTATTCAAATTATGAAAATGAAGAAACACAAGGAGAAGTTCAAGTTAAGTATATTGAACCAACTCCTGAAAATTCAAACTTTTATATGTGGACTATTGGGGAAGAGACTTCTACTTATACAATAGATGATTTGCAGGCTTCAAAATATTTAACTTTAGGTACTGAGGAGTTATCTTTAGTTCGTCATGCTAAACCTAATACTACTTTTACTGTTGTAGGATTTAATTATAATGGTCTTAACAGTGATATTAATCTCATTTCAGAAGAAGACGTTCCAAGAATTGCTGCAAGTGGGGATGATGCTGATAAGAACATGAGTTTAGTTATGAAAAGTACTAATAGTGGATGGACTAATAATGGATCAACTACTTTTATGTCTAGTGAAGATACACCTTTTAGTGGTACAACTGATTATAAGAGTGAGAATTCTACTACAACTGTTCCTTCATTCCAGTTTTACTTATATCATTCTAAGAATCTTGCCACAAGTGGAGATATGGGTCAAGTAATTATTACACTGGTTGCTATTACTCCTGTAGATGATTTAACTAGTGATGTTGAAAGAATAAATATTGTAGTAAATTTAAGTAGAAAGTTATATAATACAAATGATTATGAAGCTTCTATTACCTCAGGTAAGCAATATGATTTGTTTGCGACAAAAGATGTAGATATTACAACTGATGGAAGTTTTAGTACTTATTATTCACTTTATGCTGAGGATGCTACAGATTTTTATAAAACTGGATATCATCGTAGTTTAGTTTCTGACTTTGTACTTCCAGAAAAAACAAAGATTACAATGATTGATTATAAAGATCATGATGCTCCGGATTATTACTATTATGTAGTTTCTAGTGAGGATTATCAGAACTCTTTAGTAAAATTTAGTGCAGAAAGTGAAGTTTCTTATGATTTTTCTAAATTTATAAGAATGGGAAGTACAAGTTCAAATAATAATTATAGTGATTCTTCTAATAATGCTAGGTATTATGATGAGAGTACTAATTCAGTTCACGAAGAGTTTATCTTTATTGTAGATTTTGGAGAAAGTGGTATAGCGGAAGATGTTACAGATAAAACACTACTTATTGAACTTCGTGATCAAAACGATCAGACTAGAGTAAGTGTTTTAGGATTTGAACAAAGTTTGATGAAATATAATTTACATTATAATAAAAAGGCTACCATTGATGTTACAGGAGAACTTGAAAAGACTAATATTTATCCTGGAGATATTGTTAATCTTAGTGTTGAAACTAACTTTATTCAAAATACCGTTAATGGTAAACTTGTAAATGATACCAATTATTATGATAATCAACTTGGTATAAAAATAACTCTTTTAAATGACGAGAATAAACAAGTAAGTGGTTCTAGTTTGTTAGGATTTAGTTATGAACTTGATGGAGAAATATATTATCCTAGAATAGATGGTTCTGTTAGAATTAATATTGCAGAAAAAGTTTCTAATGTAGCATCAAGAATAAAAATTCATACTACTGATTCTTTAGGTCCAGGTAATTATACAATGAAGATTGAATCATTTGGATCTCCAGATGGAATATATTATGGACTTGTTTCTTCTGATAGTGTTACTATAGCATTTACAGTACTTGATACTTTATATGGCTTAAAAGTTAATATAGATGATAAATTAGTAGTTATAGATAGTAAAACTGGATATACATTAAATAAAAATAATACTTTGATTTTTAAATATAATTATTCTTCAGTTTTAAATAATCCAAATATTAGAGTTTCACTTTATAGAAGAGATTATTCTAGTATATATTCTACTAATTATGAACTTGTTAATTTAAAAGATTATGTAACAAATGATTATCAAGTAACAGATAACGAAAATGAATATTTACTTTCTAGTAGTCCTGTTGATAATACTGAAATCTTTATGTATTTAAAAGAAAACTTAAAAACAGGTACTTATAAAATGACTTTTTCTCTTTACGATAGTAATAGTTTTATAGGAAAAGTAGAACAAAATTTAATAATAAAATAGGATGTGGTAAAATGGATAATATTAAAGTAGAAGATTTATCTAATGAAGAGTTAATAGAAAATTATAAAACTATCTTAGAATTTATAAATTTCTTGGATAGTGAACTTATTAATATAAAAAAAGAAGTTGGTGAAGAAGATGAATAATGAAAAGCTAATGGAACTTATAAATTCTGAAAAAGAAATATTATCCACTTTGCCTAAGAATAATAAAAAGAATATTTCTAAGTATATTGAAACACTTACAAAATATAAGGAAGATTACTCTAAAATGAGTGTTTCTTTGAAAAAGGAAATAGAAAAAAGAAGAGATAAAGTTACCTCTAAAGCAAGTGTAAATAAAGATTTAGATAATTTAAAAAATAAAGTTCTTGATCTAAAGAAAAATATTTATCTATTTAACGATTATAATAGTTCTTATGAAAAAAGTGGTCTTGATAAAGTTCTTTATAATCTTTCAAACAAAGGAAATAAAAGTTTAATAGAGTTTAATAATGATATAAAGACTTGTCTTTCTATATTTAAAAAAGCAGGAGTCATGCTTGGTGCAGAAGATTTTAAATATGCTCCTTCTGCATACTTTTATATGAAAGAATATTTTAAATATATAGATAATTTAGAGGATGAAAGACTTAAAAATAGTTTTGAGAAGATTTATTGGAGATTTCCTGATATTATTGTTCATATAGAACTTAGTATTAAGTATTTATATTATAAAAATATTAAGTATTTTGATAAATATTATTCTAATTTGAGATTAAGTATAAGAAAAGATTATGATAATGAGTTAATTGAGTGTTATAAAAAAACAAAGATAAATTATGATAAGTTAGTTCAAACAGATATTTATACTATTTATGAAAAGTTTTTAAGTAAGGAATATAATATTAGTGATTACAAGGAAAATAAAATAAAACAAAGTATTGAAGCTTTAACTAGTCTTGATATTAATTCTAATTATGAAAAGATAATTGATAGTCTTTCTAAGTTATATAATAGTATAGAAGAGTATCAAAGTTATTTAGAGTTTAAATATGTAATTGATGCTGTTAAGGATATTTATAAAGAAAAAGATAAATATAAAGATAGTTTAAAAAACAAAAGAAAAGAAATAATGAAACTTGAGAAAAAATTATTTAAGATTAATAGAAAAATATATAGTCTTTTGATGAAAGATAATAAAGAAAAACAATTAGATAAATTATATATGGAAAACTTGCAAATTATTAAATCTTTGAAAGAATTATATGATAGTTTAGAAAAAGATAAGTTTAATGAGCAGGTTATGAAATTATCAGATAATTTTGAAATAATTGAAATACTTAAACTTGCTAATTCTTATTATATATTTCAGGCTGAATTACTTTTAAAAAGTAATGAGGATATTAGTCTTTTAGATATTGATAATAGTATTTTAAAGTTAACTGATTATATAATTAGTCCTTATAATACAATTATTAATAATATTGATATTGTTAGTGATGATGATTTAGTTAATGTAATATATAATATTTATAGTTTAAATGGTCTTATTATCGATAAGGATAGTCTAGGTGATGAGTCTAATTTAGATAATTTGCTCAATCTAATTAGAAGAATTTTAGTATTTGATTGTGTAAATAAAAGTGTGTTTTCTATTTGTGATATAGAATTTGTTTTAGAGGCTAATGATTGTCTTAGTGAGTAAAGGAATAATTTCAAAATAATAAATTGCATAAGATACTATTTTATGATATACTTTTGGTGGTGGTAAAAATATGAAAAAAATATTAAAAGTTTTATTGGGAATTTTTATAGCATTATATCTAGTTGTAGCTACTTTTTTAACAGTATGCTTGTTAAGTTATAATGATTATAAGATTTCTGTGATTGGAAATAAATCATTAATTATTTTAGATGATGATGCTTTAGAGCCTGAATATAAGAAGGGTAGTTTACTTATTGTTGAAAAAAATAAAAATGATGACATTAAAGTTAATGATGAAATATTCTTTTATAATACTTATGAAAATCAAATTGTTGTAAATAAAGCAAAAGTAGAGAAAACTCAAAAAATTACTGATACCGAAACTACATTTACTATTAATAAGAAATATGAAATTTCTAGTGAATATGTTATAGGTAAGACTGATACTACTAAAGTTATTGATGATTTAGGTTCAGTTTTAGGATTCTTAGAATCTAAATGGGGATTTTTGATTGTTATAGTGTTTCCTTTGTCTCTATTATTTGTTTATGAAATTTACGCAATTATTAGAGAAATAAGATATCCAGATGAAAAAAAATAATAATAATAGAAACATGAAGAAAATTTATGTTTGTATGGCTTTATTTATACTTGTTTTGACAATTGTTATTATTCTTAAGACTTATGGTCTTTTTGAGTCAAAAACTAGTTTAAATGTTCAAAGTGATGTTGGTAAGTGGGTTATCTTAATCAATGATACTGATATTACAAGTGGTGCAAACACTAAATTTTCTGTTAATGAAGTAGTTTGGAATCCTAGTGATAATGTAAAATCTGGAAAGCTTGCTCCAGGAGTATCAGGTTATTTTGATATTGTTATAGATCCTACTGATACTGATGTTTCTGTAAGATATGATATTGATTTTGATTTTTCTGAATTTGAAAACACTAACATTGTTGTTAGTTCTGTTGAAGAAGTTAATAATAAAGCTATTGTAAAAACAGGTCAAAATAAATATACTGGTGTAATACCTCTTAATGAAATTAAAGATGGGGTTACTAATACAATAAGAGTTAATATAAAGTGGGATAATAATGAAGAAAATAATGAATATGATTCAGAAATTGGTTCTACTGCTAATGCTATGAAAAATATTCCAGTAACTGTTAATGTTTCTCAGTATTTAGGAGAAACTATTGAATAAAAAAGTTTAAAAAGAAAAAATAGGTGGTGATTATAAAGTATGAAAAACATAGAGAAATTTTTTAAATATTTTACTAATGTTTTACTTACTATAGTCATTATCTGTATTTTTTTTGCTTTGTATAGCTTTATTCAACTAGTGATTTTGGAAAAAGATTATGTTAACTATTTTGGTTATACTGTTTTTGAAGTTCAAAGTGGAAGTATGTATCCTACTATTAATGTAGATGATATGCTTTTAGTAAAACTTACTAATGAAGTTGAAAAAGATGATATAATTACTTATAAAAAAGATAATAGTTTTATTACTCATAGAGTAATTGAAGCTAATGGAAATAAAATTATTACTAAAGGAGATTCTAATAATTCTGAAGATAAAATAATAGAAAAAGAAGATGTTTTGGGGAAAATAGTAAAGATTTTTCCTGGATTTGGAAAATGGAAAAAGATATTGCTTTCTCCAGCAGTTTTAATAGCAATCTTTTCAACCTTAACAATTTTTAGTTTTGTTTTTTCTTATAATGATAAGAAAAAAGATAAAGTAAGTGATGAAGAAGATCTTGACAATAAAAAGAAATCTAAAAAAAGTAAAGATAAAAAAGAAAACTCTGGAAACAAAAAAAAGAAAGAAGAAAGCTCTGAAAAAGATAATGAGAAGGTAGCGAAGAAAGAAAATTCTAAAAAGGATAATAAGAAAATAGAAGAAAAAGAAAGTTCTGATAAAGATAATAAGAAGATAGAAAAAAAGGTTAGTAAGAAAAAAGATAATAATGAAATAGTAGAGTTACTTGATGAAGATGAAGAAGAGATATTATGATAGATAAGAAAAAGTTTCTTTCATATATGAAAGTTAATGTTTTGTTTCTAGTCCTTCTTATTCTTCTTTTAAATATTCCTTCAACATTATCTAAGTATACTTCTGATTCCTCTAGTGATGTTAAGACTGATGTTGCTTTTTATCTTTTAAAAACTGATTATCAAACAGAAAGTATCTTGCTCGATGAAATAGCTCCGAGTGATGATGCTTATGTTTATAATTTTTCTGTTTCAAATTATGAAGGTAATAATAGAGTAGAAACTAATTTATCTTATGATTTATCTATTAGAACTACTACTAATTTACCTTTAGAATATGAGTTATATCTTAATGAAGATTATAATTCATCTGGTGCTAGTTCTATTTTTACTAGTGATGAAACAGTTTTAGATTCTGATTCTACTTATTTTAGAAATTTTACTACTGATACTAAATATTTTTCTTATTTATATGATGAGATAAATAATTATCAATTAGTAGTTTATTTCCCAAAAGAGTATATTGATTATAAATATCAAGATATATATGAAAGTGTTGAAATAACAATAAAATCTAAACAAATTATTGATTCTGATGAGAATAATTCTAGTTAATAATTCTAGTGTAAAATTCTAAAGAATAATAAAAATTATAAAAAAATATGTTGCATTATGTCGTTTTGTGTGATATTCTTAAATAAAGAATAGAAGATAGGAGCTTATGTATATGGAAAATAAAGAAAAAAAAGATTTAAACGAAATAGAAGAAAAAAATGAAAAGATAGATTCTTCTAATGAAAACAGAGAAAGGAAAAAGAAAAAGTTACTTTTGTTATTTTTGCTTTTATTAGTTACTGGTATATTAGTAGGAACTTCAACTTACGCATGGTTTACTGCTAATAAGACGGTTGCTGTTAATGATATTTCGGTAAATGTTGCAGCTCAAAATGGTATTCAAATTTCAGTTGACGGTACTAGTTGGAAATCAATTGTTCAAACTACAGATTTACTTAATGCAAGTGCTAAATATTCAGCTGCCGTTAATCAAATACCAAGTACTACTAATAGTATAGTTCCTGTTTCTACAGTTGGTAATATTAATACTAATGGTAGAATGGAAATGTTTGCTGGAGATGTAAAAACAGATGCTGATTCTGGGGATTATATTTTAACAGCTACTCAAGAAAATGAAGCAAATGGTACAACAGGAAGTTTTATTGCTTTTGATTTATTCTTCAAAGTTGATGAAGATACACCAGTTTGGATTACACCAAATTCAGGTGTTACTACTAGTGATGTCAATGATACTGGAATTAAAAATGCTACACGTATGGCATTCGTTATGTTAGGTAATACTGCAGCAGGTTCTGATTTAGCAACAATTCAAGCATTAAATGCTGGTACTAGTGCTACTAAATATATTTGGGAACCTAATTATGATGTTCATACAGCTGCTGGGGTTTCTAACGCATACGATACTTATGGTATTACTACTACTCAAACTGGAGGATCTCTTCTTCCTTATTCAGGAGTTAAAGCTGCTATTGCTGAAGAGAATAAAGTATTCTTAAAAGTTGCTGCTCCTGCTACACATGCTACTACTTATGGAACTTATTTTGATGCAGTAACACCAAACTTCCAAACAGTTGAAGGTTTCGATGCTAACTTCAGTGCATTTACATTTACTAAAGGAATTACAAAAGTTAGAGTTTATATGTGGGTTGAAGGACAAGATGTTGACTGTGAAAATGGAGCTTCTGGCGGAAATGTTACATATTCACTTCAAATCACTTCAGAAAACGCTTAATTTAAGTCAATTTAAGATATTGGTGAAAGCTAATATCTTTTTTTGTCAAAATTTGTAGTTTTGATAGTTTATTTATGCTATAATAAAATTGGTGATAATATGAGAAAGATAATATTTGATATAGTTGTAGTTGTTTATATCATAATTACTATTTTTGTTACTGCTTGTCTTTTATCATATAATGATTATGGTGTTTCTACTTTTGGAGATACTTCTTTTATAATAGCGGATAGAGATTTTGTTGATTTAAAAAAAAATGATTTGATAGTAGTGTCTAAATCTAGTTTAGATAACATTAAAAAAGGAGATCAAGTTTTATATTATAAAAGAAATGGTAAAAGTGCAGTTGTTGAGGTTTCTAAATTAAAAGAAGTTAATAAAGTTACTGAAAATGAATCTACTTATTCTCTTGAAGATGAAAACAGACTTTCTAGTGATTATGTTATTGGTACTTTATCTTCTTCTAAAAGTTTTTCAATTCTTGGAAATATTTTAAATATTTTAGAATCAAAATGGGGTTATCTTCTTATTATAGTTTTTCCAATATTTTTAGCATTTTTCTATGAAATTTATGCTATTATGAAAGAATTAAAGTCAAGGAAAAATGCTTGATGAAAAATAGAATTAGCTTGATTTTCAATAAACTAAAAAAGGAGATAAGTTCTTGGAGTTTTCCCAAGAAGATGTTTGCGCTTTTTACCATTTTTTTATGTTTTGTCACATTTGGTATGACTTTTGGAAGATATATTTATAATGAGATAAGAAACTTTTATTTGGCTAGTAATAACTTTTATTTTAATTGTGATAAACTTTCTGAAGATTTATCTAGGTATCAAGTTGATAATTGGTCTGGAGCAGAGAGTTACTCTATTACTTTTAATATGGATAGTTATGATAATAATATAAAATATGCCAGTAGTGATATTGATTATGATATTACTTATAGTTGTTCTAGTAATGTTATTTGTGATATTAATAAAACATCTGGAGTAATTACTAAGGAAAAACATACTGATTCATTTGATGTTATTATTACCCCAAACACTGCTTTAAATGATGGAGATGAAGCTTGGCTTGAAGTAGAAACTGCTTCAGTTAGTCCTTACGAGAAAACATTAAGTGGTCGTTTTGTAATAAAAGTAGGTAAAATGGGAGTTTCTTATGAAATAGTGGATAAAGTAGGTAGTCCTTATTTTGATTTAAATATTACTAACACATTAGATTATTATGTTGTTAAAACTGCTTTTGGAGATTATTCTGTTGGTAATAGATTAGATATTTCTACTTATATGGATTTAAGTGATACTGAAAAAAATAATTGTGCTTCTGCTACTATAACTCTCGATTTTGATCCTAACAAAGTTTTGCTTGACATGACTAATAAGAATTATTTAAATTCTAGTTCTACTACTACAACACAAATAGATGGTTATAGTTATATAAAAGGGATTACTTTTAAAGTTGATGCATTATCTTCTGAAGTAGTAAGGTTTTATAAAAAAGATGCTTCTATGAATTATTCTTATCCTTTTGTTTATGAACCTTCAATTATTAATTTTTCTTATGATTAGAAAGGAGTCTTAATAATGTTTAATATATTAGATGAATATGTTTCTTTTGTTGAAAAGAATCTAAAAACTATTTCTAAACTTACTTTAGATAAGTACTTTGTTAGCAAATATTTTAATGAATTATTTGATGCTTATAAAAAAGTTCGTTATTATGATGCTTTAGAAATAAAGAAAAGTTCTTTTAAAGAAAATATTATTTATTATTTAAAGAAAAAGATTTCTGATTTAGAAACTATAGAAGATTTTAAAGAAAAAGATATGTTAGTTTTAAAAGTTCTTTTTGATATATTTTTACTTGATTATGATAAGAACTTAAGTATTGATAAGTATGTTTTAAATTTATCAGAAAAAAGAAAAGAGTATTTTGAACTTTTTGAAGATAATTTTGATAAGGAATTATATAAGATAATTAAAGAATTAGTGAATAAGAAAAATAAGTTTATGAATAATTTCTTTTCTAAGAGTTTTGAGGTTAATTATTATTTAACTAATTTGAGAAAAGTTTATAATGTTACTATTAGTCATAATATTAAGTTTCCTAAGTTATATAGTGAATATGCAATAGATAAGGTTTTTAATTTTGATGTAGTGGGGGAAGATAAACTTTTTATAGAATATCAAATGGTTAATGTAAGACTTTTATCAGAGATAATTCAGGGTGATTTTTCTAGAAATTATTTACTTGAGTTTCAAACTACTATTTTTGAGAAGAAAGAAAAGTTGCTTAGGCTTTTGAAACTTATTGATAATGATATAACAAAAGAAAAGTTTAGTTTTAAGATTGATTATGTTTTTTATAAAGATAATAAAGATACTATAATTGATATGATTAATAAGGGATATAATTTTTGTATATTTCTAGATGATAGTTATGATAGTGATAGGGAAAACAACAACTTTATTAATGCTGTTTTTAAGTATATTATGATTAGAACTGATTCTAAGTATCTTAATTTGTTTTCTGCTGATAAAGTTATTAAAGTTAAGTAGTTGAGGTGTTATATGGATACATATTTTAGATTTTTATATGAATTTTTATTACAGTTTTTTAGTGGATTTGGAACTATTTTTTCTGGTCTTTTTAAAGGAATAAAACAGATTTTTTCTATAGAATCTTATGTGAAAATAATTAATTTTTATAAGGATGACTTTTCAGGACCAGAATGGCTTTTTGTTGCGATTGCTATAATTTTAGTTATTTTGATGATTGCAGTTATTTGCTTTTTAATATTTTTACTTATCAGAAAGTATATAAGAATCCGCAAGTCTTTGGTTGAACAAGAATCTCTTTTAGAGGAAGTTTCTTCTCTTAATTCTGAGGTTGCTACTTTGATGGCAGAGAAACAAGATATTCTTGCTATGAAGGTGTCTCATT
This sequence comes from Bacilli bacterium, assembly GCA_051872415.1. GTDB lineage: Bacteria > Bacillota_I > Bacilli_A > RF39 > UBA660 > UMGS1449. The sequence continues at coordinate 16,548 of JBJEDW010000062.1, read as the reverse complement.
TAGGTCTTAAGCCTGGAGAGGATGATACAGAAGAAGTGGAAGATAGTGAAAAAGATGAAGTTAATCCAAATACAGATGTAAGGTTTTCTAAACTTGCTGCGATTGATGAAGAATATGCAAAATATAAGATTAAGAATTATGAAAATAATTTTACTTTAGAAGAACTTGTTGAAACTTTTAGAAATTTTGCAGCTTCAAAACTAAAGCTTTATTATAAGTCAGAACTTATAAGAATATTTATTGCAGGTCTTGCATCAACAAAACTTATAATTTTACAAGGTATTTCTGGTACTGGTAAAACTTCTCTTGCTTATGCTTGGGGAAAGTTTTTAAAGCATGATTCTTGTGTTGCTTCAGTACAACCTTCTTGGCGTGATAGAACAGAATTATTTGGATATTTTAACGAATTTACGAAAAAGTTTAATGAAACAGAAGTTCTTAAAGAAATGTATATGGCTGGATATACTGATGATATTTATACAGTTATTTTAGATGAAATGAATATTTCTCGTGTTGAATATTATTTTGCAGAAATGTTATCTATTCTGGAAATGCCTAATAAGGATGAATGGATTGTTGAACTTGTCGCATCTTCTTGGAAGAATGATCCTAAGAAAATAAAAGATGGAAAATTACAAGTTCCTGTTAATATGTGGTATATAGGAACAATCAATAATGATGATTCTACTTTTATGGTTACTGATAAAGTATATGACCGTGCTATGCCTATAGATATCAATGATAAAGGTCAAGCTTTTGAACCTATTGATACTGAAGCTCAAGATATAAACTTTAGTTATTTAGATAAACTATTTAAAGAAGCAATGGAAAATAATCAAGTTAGTCAAGATACGCTTGATAAAATTGAAGAAATGGATAATTATGTAATTAAACATTTTAGAATAGCTTTTGGTAACCGTATTGTTGCACATATGAAAAAATTTGTTCCTGTATATGTAGCATGTGGAGGAGATGAAATAGCGGGAGTTGATTACTTTATTGCTAGAAAGATTTTAAGAAAATTTGAGCAACTTAACATTTCCTATATACGTGATGAAATAGATGGATATGTAGAATTTTTGGATAAAACATTTGGCAAGGATAAGATGAAAGAATGTAAGGAGTATTTGCTTAGACTTAAGAAAATGGCTTAGGAAGGTGACTTTGTATGGATGGATTAAATGTATTTAAACTTTATAATGAATCTAATGATAAGAAAAAAGATAAGTTTTCAAATAATTTGAATTCAAATTTAAGAGTAAAATCTGAGTATGATAACGTATCTTGTAATTTTGGATGGTTAGAGCTTATGGAAGAGACTATTCCTTATATTGATAATATTCTTAGAAATCCAAATAGGTTTATTATAAATGAAGAAGATGTTATAAAAATAGAACTTGCTAAAAAAGTTACAGTAGAAAGTATAAAACATTTATCTAAAAATACTAATCTTATTCAAGAGTATGATAAAAAAACCGGGGATGTTAAGCCTTCAAAAATACTTAATATAACAAAAGAAGAAAGTTATGATACTTATGAAAATAGACTTATTTATACTTTAATTCAAAATATGAAGTTTTTTATACAAAAGAATACAGAAAATATGGTATTTTCTTCTTCATCAAATGAAGAGAAATCTTTTGAGTATAGTGCTGGCACTACTATTGGAAATGAAAAGTTAGATATAAATATGAATTTAAATTCAAAGTCTTCTAGTAAGAAAAAAGAAGTTAATGCTGAAGGACTTGGTATAGAAGAGAGAATAGAAAAACTTAAGGTTAATATTTCTGCTCTTACCAATTCTGATGTTTATAAAACAATAGATAAGCTTCATATTACATTGATTACTCCCCCAATTAAAAAGACTAATGTAATTATTAAAAATGTTAATTTTCAATATGCTATGAAGTTATGGGAGTTTTTACAGTCTAATAGACCAGATGATAGTACTACTAGAAATAAAGATAAAAAAGATTATGAAGATAAAGGTGAATTAAAAGAACTTGTTGATGAAACGTTTTTTCTTAATTATTTAATTATGGATTCTATGAATAAAGAAAAGAATAAAGATATAGATGTTTCTGAAATACAAGATAAGATTGTTAATAATATGATTAATCAAGTTATTAAAGTAAATGATAAGATAACAGAGGAACAACTTAAAGATATTATTGGAAAACAATTTACTATTGTGAAATATAAAAATGTTGTTAGTGATAAAAATATTAGAAAAATATTTAAAGATAATATTACTAAGTACTTTGATAAAATAACAAGATTGAAATAATAGGTGATATGATGATAGATAAGATTAATAAGATAAAAGAAAATAAAGTATTTAATACGATAATGATGTTTTTAAAAGTTATTTCAGCTTTTTTAATAATTGTTGTTGTTAGTATAGTGTTTGTTCAAAGAGTTTCTGATAATAAGGTAACAATTGGAGGAATAGGAATTTTTACAATTGTTTCAGAAAGTATGAGTCCTGAATATGAAGTTTGGGATATGATTATTAGTAAAGAAGCTGATCCTTCTTCTATAAAAGTTGGAGATGATGTTGTTTATCTTGGAAAAGAAGGTGCTTTTGCTGATAAGATTGTTACTCACAGGGTAATTGAAATAAAAGACAGTAGTGGTAAAAGACAATTTGTTACTAAGGGTATTGCTAATGATATTGAAGATCCTGCTATTAATGAAGATCAAGTTTATGGAAAGGTTTTGTTTAAGAGTAGTATTTTAAGTTTTTTGAGTAAGTTAATTAATAATTTATATGGATTTTATTTTATTATCTTTGTTCCGTTTGTGATTATGTTATTTATTGAGATTATTGACATTGTTAATGAAAAAGAGGAGTTAAAAAGAAATAGAAAAAAGTAAAATAATTATTTGATATTTATTTTGATTTAGCAAAAGAATAGTGCTAGTCTGAAAAATAATAATACTTTTCATGACTATGTGTACTTTAAACAAAGTGAAAGGAATGTGTGGTTTTTATGAAGAAGGATTCTACTATAAAAAGAGTTTTTAAAATAATAAAAAAAAGGGTAAAGCTCAGAACTCTTCTTATTTTAGCTCTTGCTTTAGCGGTTAATTCTTTTGCTTGGTTTATATATGCTAATAAGGTTGATAGTGGTATTGGAGCTAAAGTTAAGGCTTGGAATGTTCTTTTTGAGGTTGGAGAGGGGGAAGCTGTTCAAAATATTAATTTTGATGTTAAACAGATATATCCTGGAATGGAAACGTTTTCTCAAGATGTTACTGTTACTAATAAGGGAGAAACTTCTGCAACATTATCTTATGAAATTATTTCTATTGATATTTTAGGAGAACATATTGAAGCAAGTGAAACGGGTGCTATTACGCCAGAGATGTTAATGCAAAGTTTAAGAAATGATTATCCTTTTAAAATTGTTCCATCTTTCTCTAATTCTACTTTATCTCCGGGAGGTTCTGAAACATTTAATGTGACTGTTTATTGGTTATATGAAACAGGGGATGATGAAAAAGATACTTATTGGGGATCTAAAGCTTATGATTATTCTCTTAGTAATCCAGATGATCCTAGTGTGAAGATTAATTTAAAGATTATGGCTGTTCAAAATAATGAGTGATAGAAAGTTTTTCTATCATTTTTGTTTAAAAACAAGAAAATAGGTTCATTATTTAAATAGAATGAAAAAAAATAAAAAAATTAGCACTTGCATATTGACAATGCTAAAACATATTATTATAATGGTATTAGCACTTGAAAATGTGCTTTGCTAAAAGAGGTGGTTGTATGCTTTCGTCAAGACAAGAAAGAGTTTTGGAAATTATTATTAGAGAATATGTTAAGAATATTACTCCAGTTGGCTCTAAACTTATTTGTGATGAACTTAATTGTTCATCTGCTACTGTTCGTAACGAAATGTCTAGTTTAGAGATGGCTGGTTATCTTGAAAAAACGCATATTTCATCTGGTCGTGTTCCTAGCGAAAAGGGTTATCGTTATTATGTAGATAATTTAATGAAGCCTAAAGAAATGACTGGTGAAGAGATGCTTAAGCTTCAAACTATTTTTAATAATAATAAACTTGAAATAAATGATTGTCTTAAGAGAAGCTTAGAAATTATTTCTGATCTTACAGATTATACCTCAGTGGTTCTTGGTTCTAGTTCTAGTGAAAATAAGCTTAAGAAGGTTGAAGTCCTGCCACTTGATGCTGATAAGTTGATAGCAATAATTATAACTGATAAAGGGCATATTGAACATAAACAAATAAATGTTAAGGGAGTACAACTTGATGAGGTAAGTAAAACAGTTGAGCTTATTAATAAGCTTATAGTGGGAACTCCGATTAATGAGGTTAAGGAAAAACTTGAGTTTGAAATTAAGCCTATAATCAATCAATATGTTAAACAACATGAAGCTATCTATAATGCTTTTTATGATGTTTTTAATGATTTTGTTATGAAAAGTGATGTGTCTTTTGTAGGAAGAACAAAGATTCTTAATCAACCTGAGTTTAATAATGTTGAAAAGATAAAAAAAATTTTTAATAAGTTAGACGATGATTCTTTGCTTGAAATTGCTTCTGAAGATGATAAAGATATTAATATTTATATAGGTAATGAATCTCATCTTGATGAGGATGTTACAGTTATAAAAACAAAATATAAAACTGAAGATGATGAAGGAGTTATTGCTATAATAGGACCTAAAAGAATGGAATATGCTAAGGTAGTATCACTTTTAAATTATATTAAAGAAAATTTAGATAAGAAATAGTAAGGAGTGTTTATGGAAAAAGAAGAAATATTAGAAGAGAAAAAACTTGAAGAGGAAAAACTTGAGTGTGAACCTAAAAAAGAAAAGAAGAATAAAAAGAGTAAACAAATAGAGGAACTTAACTTAAAGCTTAAAGCATTAGAAGAAGAGACATTAAGGGCTAAAGCTGATTTGATAAATTATAGGAAAAGAAAAGATGATGAGGTTTCTAATTTATTAAAATATTGTAATTCAGATATCTTAATGGAAATTATTTCTGTGATTGATAATTTTGAAAGGGTTATAAATAAGGAAGATATTAATGAAGAAGTAAAAACTTATTTGGAAGGATTTAAACTTATTTATAAGCAGTTAAAAGATGTTTTAGAAACAAATGATGTAAAAGAAATAGAAGCTTTAGGTAAGGAGTTTGATCCGATGTTTCATCAATCTGTTACTACGAGAAAAGATGATGAAAAGGAATCAGGAATTGTTCTTGAAGTGTATCAAAAGGGATATACTTATAAAGACAAAGTTTTAAGACCAGCGATGGTTATAATAAATGAATAATAATAAATAATAAGAAAGAAGGAGATTTATATGAGTAAAATAATAGGTATAGACTTGGGTACAACTAATAGTTGTGTTGCAGTCTTAGAAGCAGGGGAAGCTAAGGTAATCCCAAACCCAGAAGGTAATAGAACTACACCTTCAATTGTGGCATTTAAAAAAGGAGAAAAGTTAGTTGGAGATGTTGCTAAACGTCAAGCTGAAACTAATCCAAATACTTGTCGTAGTATCAAGAGATTAATGGGTACTAAGGAAAAGGTAGAACTTGATGGTAAGAAATATTCACCTGAAGAAATATCTGCGATGATTTTGACAGATTTAAAAAATAGTGCAGAAGCTTATCTTGGAGAAAAAGTTACAAAAGCTGTTATTACTGTTCCAGCATACTTTAATGATGCTCAAAGACAAGCTACTAAAAATGCAGGTAAAATTGCAGGTCTTGAAGTTGAAAGAATTATTAATGAACCAACTGCTGCATCACTTGCATATGGTCTTGATAAGCAAGATAAGATGCAAACTATTCTTGTGTATGACTTAGGTGGAGGAACTTTTGATGTTTCTATTCTAGAACTTGGTGAAGGTGTATTTGAAGTTAAAGCTACAAATGGTAATAATCATCTTGGTGGTGATGACTTTGATGAAGTTATTATTAAACACTTAGTTTCTGAATTTAAGAAAGAAAATGGAATTGATTTATCTAAAGATAAAATGGCAATGCAACGTCTTAAAGAAGCAGCTGAAAAAGCTAAGAAAGATTTATCAGGAGTTAATTCAACTCAAATATCTTGTCCATTTATAACACAAGGAGAAGATGGTCCACTTCATTTAGATACTACACTTACTCGTGCTAAGTTTGAAGATTTGATTAGAGATTTAGTAGATTCAACTTTGAAACCAGTTAGAAATGCTTTAAAAGATGCAGGAATGAAGAAAGAAGATATTGATCAAGTTATTTTAGTTGGAGGTTCTACTCGTATTCCAATGGTTCAAGAATTAATTAAGAAAGAACTTGGTAAGGAACCAAATAAATCAGTAAACCCAGATGAAGTTGTTGCTATGGGTGCAGCTATTCAAGGTGGAGTACTTACTGGGGATGTTAATGATATTGTACTTCTTGATGTAACACCACTTTCACTTGGTATTGAAACACTTGGTAATGTTATGACAACTTTAATTCCTAGAAATACTACAATTCCTACAAGTAAATCACAAGTGTTCTCAACTGCTGCAGATAATCAACCAGCAGTAGATATTCATGTTTTACAAGGAGAACGTCCAATGGCTATGGATAATAAAACACTTGGAAGATTCCAACTTACAAATATTCCACCTGCACCACGTGGAGTACCTCAAATTGAAGTTAAGTTTGATATTGATGCTAATGGTATTGTAAACGTTACTGCTAAAGATCTTGGAACTAATAAAGAACAATCAATTACAATTACATCTAATACTTCACTTTCTGAAGAAGAAATAGATAAAATGATGAAAGAAGCTGAAGCTAATCGTGAAGCAGATGAAAAGAGAAAAGCTGAAGCAGATGCTATTAATGAAGCTGAAGCTATGGTTTTCCAAACTGAAAAAGCTATAAAAGACCTAGGAGATAAAATAGATGAAAGTGAAAAATCAGAAGCAGAAGATAAGATAAAAGCTTTAAAAGATGCTATTGATAAAAAAGATGTTGAAGATATTAATAAAAAGAAAGAAGAACTTCAAGAAGTAACATATAAATTAGCTGCTAAAGTTTATGAACAAGCTGCAAAGGAAGCAGAAGAAAATAAAACTGATAATAGTGAAAATGCTGAAGAACCTAAAAAAGATGATGTAAAAGAAGCTGAATTTGAAGAAAAATAAAAGTAGTTAGAGCCTTACAATTAGTAAGGCTTCTCATGCATAAAAAATAAAATCTAAAGGAGATACTATGTCAAAAACTAAAAAAAGAGAAGAAGTAAGTGAAAAATATAAATGGGATTTATCTAAAATTTATAGTAGTGAAGAAGAAATTAATAATGATATTGAAAAAATAAAAGAGTTAACAGAAGATTTTCTTAAATATAAAGGAAAACTTACAGAAAGTAGTGATTTGTTACTTTCTGCTACTAATGATTATTTTAGTTTAACTAGAATACTTGATAAGTTAATAGTTTATTCTCATATGAAATTTGATGAAGATAAGTCTGTTTCAAAAAACGAAGAAATTATGGGTAAAATAGATAAACTATGTGATGAAACAAGTGAAAAACTTGCTTTTTATACTCCAGAAGTATTAAGTGAAGATTATGATAAAATAAAAGAATATATTAAAGAAAATGATGATTTAAAAAAATATGATTTTATGTTTTATGATTTATTTAGAGAAAAGGAGCATATTCTTCCTCTTCGTGAAGAAGAAATGATGGCTCGTCTTGGGGAAGTGTTTTCTGTTTCAGAAAATACATTTAGAATATTAGATGATGTTAATTTGAAATTTAGTAATATTACTGATGAAGAAGGTAATCGAGTAGAACTTAATAATAGTAATTATTCAGTTTACATAAAATCTAAAAATAGAAGAGTGAGAAAAGATGCTTTTGAAAGTCTTTATAATTCTTATAATAACTTTAAAAATACATTTGCTTCACTTTTGAAAGGTAATGTTAAGACTAATTTCTTTATTTCTAATACTAGAAAATATAATAGTCCACTTGAAATGAGTTTATATGATGATAACATTGATAAAAAATTATATCTTTCTTTAATAGAAAAAGTTAATGATAACTTAGATATTATGGAAGAATATATGACTCTTAGAAAAGATATTTTAGGGCTAGATGAGGTTCATATGTATGATGTTTATGCTCCACTTGTTAAAGGAATAGATAAAACATATTCTTATGAAGAAGCTAAAGAGCTAGTTATAAAAGCTTTAGAACCACTTGGAGAGGTTTATATTAGTGATTTGAAAAAACTATTTGATAGTAATTGTATAGATGTTTATAATAACGAAAATAAAAGAGGAGGAGCTTATTCTTGGGGATGTTATGATACTCTTCCATATGTTCTTCTTAACTTTGAAGGAAAGTTTACTGATGTTTCTACAATAGCTCATGAACTTGGACATTCTATGCATAGTTTATATTCTCATAAATATCAAGATTATCATGATTCTGGTTATCCAATTTTTTTGGCAGAAATAGCATCAACTGTTAATGAAATATTTTTAAATAGATATTGCAGTCTTAATGCTGAAACTAAAGAAGAGAAAGCTTATTATTTAAATAATTTACTTGAAAATTTTAGAACTACTTTAATTAGACAAACTATGTTTGCAGAGTTTGAACTTTTGATTCATGATTTAGAAGAAAAAGGAGAAGTTTTAACAGATGAGGTTCTTTGCAATACATATCTAGATTTAAATAAAAAATATTTTGGTGATAGTGTTATAAGTGATGATTTAATAAAATTAGAGTGGGCTAGAATTCCTCATTTTTATACAAGTTTTTATGTTTATAAGTATGCGACAGGTATTGCAGTTGCATGCAAAATAGTAAGTGACATCTTGGATAAAAAAGAAGGGGCACTTGATAATTATATGAAATTTTTATCTAGTGGAGGAAGTGATTTTCCACTTGAAATTCTTAAAAAAGTTGGTATTGATATAGTAAATGATGATACTATAGATAAAGCTCTTGAAATGTTTAGAGAAACTTTAGAGGAGTTTAAAGAAATAACAAAATAGAAAGAGGTAGTTTATGGCAAAAAGAGATTATTACGAGGTTCTTGGTGTAGATAAAAATGCAGATGAAAAAGAAATAAAAATGGCTTTTAGAAGACTTGCAAAAAAATATCATCCAGATGTTAATAAAGGTTCTGATGCCGAGGAAAAATTTAAAGAAGCTCAGGAAGCGTATGCAGTTTTGTCGGATGAAAATAAAAGAAAACAATATGATCAATTTGGTCATGCCGCATTTGAAAATGGTGGTGGTGGTTTTTCATCTGGAGGATTTGATTTTTCAGGTTTTGATTTTTCTGACATATTTGATAATATTTTTGATTTTGGTACGGGTGGTAGTTCTTTTGGATTTTCTTCATCTTCTGGTAGAGGTAAAAGGAGAAAGTCTAAAGGAAGTGATAGTCTACTTGTAATGGAAGTTACTTTTATGGAAGCTGCTCTTGGATGTACTAAAGAAATAGAAATTACTACGACTGATACTTGTAGTGAATGTTCTGGTAAGGGTGGTTTTGGAGAACATACTTGTGATGAGTGTCATGGAAGTGGTACAATTACTGGAAGTCAAAATACTTTATTTGGTAGTTTTTTAACAAAAACTACATGCCCTTCTTGTGGTGGTGAAGGTGTTACTTTTGATAAAACTTGTTCTAAATGTCGTGGAAAAGGTAAAGTAAAAGTAGTAAAAAATGTTGATGTAAAAGTTCCAGAAGGAGTGGATTCTGGAAATAGAATTAGACTTTCTGGAATGGGAGAAGCATCTTCAAATGGTGGTCCAAATGGAGATTTGTACATAGAATTTCAAGTTAAAGAGCATGAATTTTATGAACGAGATGGAAATGATGTTTATTTAGAAGTTCCTATTACAATAACTGAGGCAATTTTAGGATGTAAAAAAGATATAAAACTTTTAAATTCTGTTGTTACTTTGACTATCCCCGCAGGATCAAATTCTGGTGATAAACATAGAATAAAAGGTAAAGGTATAAAAGATGTTAATTATCATAATGCAGGTGATTTCTATGTTATTCTAAAAGTTATTACTCCTAAAAAATTATCTAGAGAACAAAAGAAGTTAATTGAAAAATTAAATGATACAGATTTATCTGATAGGAGTATAGATAAATATAATAAGTTTTTAAAGCAATAGTGGTTACTATTGTTTTAATTTATAAAGAATTATTGTCTAATTTTTTATTTCGTGATAGAATAAAACTATCAGAAAACAGGTGAATTTTATGAATGAATTTATAAGTGAATTTGGTAAAGAAAATTTTGTTATTATAATTGCAATAGTTTTTGCAATAGTTCTTGCGTTAATTATTATTGTTTTAATAGAAAAATTTCAGGCTAAGTCTAGAATGAAAAAACAGATAAGGAAACAAATCTCTAATATGAATGCTCCTAGTAATGATTTCAAGAATCAAGTTATTAGAGAAAATATTCCTAAACATGAACAAGTAGAAGTTTTGGAAGAAGATTATACTAAGCATAACGATGAAGTAGTTTATGTTGAAGAAGTTAATCCTGAACTTGAAGCAAAAGAAAAACTTGAAGAAGTTACTAAAAAATTAATAGAAAAAGATGATGGACTTATTGATCATACTCATTTTGAAACTGAACAAGAGGAAAAATCAATAATAAGTTATGATGAGTTAGTAAGAGCTTCTCACGATATTGATGAAAAAAATGACAAGTTACTTGAAGATGAAGGAGAAGCTGCGATTACTTTAGAAGAATTATATCAAAAGCATGTTGACGATCAAAATTTAGTTGAAGAATCTAAAGTTGATGTTAGAGTTAATAATCCTGTTTTTGAGGATGATGAACCTAAGAAGTTTAAAAATTCAGAGGTTATTTCTCCAGTTTTTGGTTTTTATAGTGGAAAGACAAAACAAGAACAATTAAAACCCAAAGAAGTATTCGAAGAACTTGATAAAAGTGTAGAAATGAAAGATTTAGAAGATGAAATTCAAAGGACAGAAGATTTTCTTTCTGAACTTAAAAGACTTAAGAATAAATTAGATTAATCTAATTTATTTTTTGAAAGGATGTTAATTATGAGAGTTGGAGTTTATACTTTAGGTTGTAAAGTTAATACTTATGAAAGTGAATTTATTATAAGTTTATTTAAAAATAGAGGTTATGAAATAGTTTCTTTTGATGATAATCCAGATATTTATATAATAAATACTTGCACTGTTACTAATAATAGTGATCGAAAAGATCGTAAAATAATAAATAGTATAAAAAATAAAAATGCTTGTAAAGTAGTATGTGGTTGTTTTGTTGAAAGTGCTAAAGATTATGATTTTGAAGGAATAGATGTGGTAATTGGAAATTATAATAAGTCTAATATAGTAGATTTAGTTGAGGAACATTTAAAGACAAAAAAACAAATTATTGCTAAAGAAAATATTATGACTGTTCCTTTTGAAGATATGGAAATAAATCATGTTGAAACTAGAACGAGAGCTTTCGTTAAAATTCAAGATGGTTGTGAGAATTATTGTGCTTATTGTATTATTCCCTTTGTAAGAGGAAGGTGTAGATCTAAAGATAAAGATACTGTTCTTAGAGAAATTACTAATTTAGTTAATAATGGATATAAAGAAATAGTTTTAACAGGAATTCATACTGGAAATTATGGAGTAGATTTAGGAATAAAGTTTTCTTTTCTTTTAGAGGAAATACTTAAAATAAGTGGTTTAAAGAGACTTAGAATATCTTCAATTGAAATAACTGAACTTGATGATAAGTTCTTTAAACTTTTGAAAAATCCTATTTTATGTAATCATTTACATATTCCACTTCAAAGTGGTAGTGATAATATTTTAAAATTAATGAATAGAAAATATACTAAAGAAGAATTCAAAAACATAATAGATAGAATTAGGATGATAAGAACTGATATTTCTATTACTACTGATGTTATTGTAGGATTTCCTAGAGAAACAGAAGAAGATTTTAAAGAGTGTTTATCTTTTATTAAAAAAATAGGCTTTTCTAAGGTTCATGTTTTTCCTTATTCAAAAAGAGATGGGACAAAAGCTTCAAGGATGAGTGGTCATATTGATGGAAATACAAAGAAAGATAGGACTAAAAGACTTTTAAAATTGTCTTGTGAATTAGAGCAAAAATATTATGAGTCTCAAATAGGTAAAAAAGAATATGTTTTAATTGAAAAAGTAGATAATGGTTATGCTTATGGACATACTACTAATTATTTATATTTGAAATTAAATGGCAGTTATAAAGAAAATGAAATTTACGAGGTTGTTATTTCCAAAGATATGTTTACTATTAATGATAAATAAATGTTTTGAAGTAAAATATTGTTGTTTTGTAAAGAAAGTGTAAAATGTTAATATTTTTTTCCAATTCTTTAAAAAAAACTGAAAATGTGATATTATGTTAGTAGGAGGTTATGTTATGAATGATAATGATAAAAAAAATAAATATGATTATGATGAAATGAAAAAAATGTTTGATGAAAAAAAAGATAAAGATACATCTTTTGAAGCTAAAATGAATGAAGTGTTTAATGAAGAATACAAAAAAACTGGTGTATATAATGGTTATAATGTTCGAAAAGCTGCCTCAAATACTTTTGATGAACTTGCTGAAAAAAATGATTTTAAAGCAATTAATTTTGAGGGCGATGTTGAAGTTAAGAAAAAAACTATTTCTAAAGAAAGTAAAAATAATAAAGCTATAAAATCAGTTGTTGCAGTTTTAGTTGCTGCGGGTATAGGTTTTGGCACTATTACTTTCGTTGATACTATTCAACATCCTGAAAGTTATTTTACAACTCATCCTAATTTTGAAGGTACCCCTACATTTTCAGAACTGATCGATAGAACCCCAGCAAACTTTGGCATTGGAGGAAAATAAAAATGGAAGATACAAAATACATAACTATTAAGGGATTTGATTTTATTATTACTAAAGAACTTGATTTTAATGGTAGTCATTATATGATAGCAATTGACGAAAAAGGTGAAGATACTATTGCAGTTTTAAAACAAAAATTTGTTGATGGAGTTGAAAAAGTAGAATCTGTTCAAGATGATGATGAACTTGAGATGATATTTGAACTTATTAAAAGAGAAAATGCAGTAAGCTAATTGCTATTTTCTTTTTTTTTTGATATAATTTAGAGGAATTTTGAGGTGATATTATGTTCGTGGATGAAGTTAATATTAAAGTAGTCGCAGGATCTGGTGGAGATGGATGTACTGCTTTTAGGAGAGAAAAATATGTTGAACTTGGAGGACCATTCGGTGGTAATGGAGGAAGAGGGTCTGATATAATTTTTAAGGTTGATGAGGGACTTCGTACCTTAGTTGATTTAAGATATAATAAAATTATAAAAGGTCAAAGAGGGGCAAATGGTGAAGGAAAAAATAAAAATGGCAAGAGTGCTAAGGATATAGTAATTAAAGTGCCCCCCGGAACAGTTGTTCGTGATAATGATACTAATTTACTTGTTTGTGATTTGAAAAATCATGGAGAGGAGTTTATTGTTGCTAAAGGAGGACGAGGAGGAAGAGGTAATACAGCTTTTAGGACTCAAAATAATCCTGCTCCTAGTTTTTCAGAAAGAGGGGAACCTGGAGAGGAAAGGTATTTAAAAGTTGAACTAAAATTACTCGCAGATGTTGGACTTGTTGGAATGCCTAGTGTTGGAAAAAGTACTATTTTATCTAAAATATCTCGTTCCAAACCAAAGATAGCAGCTTATCATTTTACTACTTTAAATCCAAATCTTGGAGTTGTTAAAACTAATGATGGAAGAAGTTTTACTGTGGCTGATCTTCCAGGTTTAATCGAAGGAGCATCACTTGGAGAAGGACTTGGAGATAAGTTTTTAAAACATATTGAAAGAACTAGAGTAATAGCGCATGTTATTGATATGTCTGGTTTTGAAGGTAGAGATCCTTTTGAGGATTATCAAAAAATTTGTAAAGAGCTTGAAGATTTTGATAAAAACTTGTTGAGCAAAGAAAGCTTAATTATTGCAAATAAAATGGATATGGATGGGGCAAAGGAAAACTTGGAAAAATTTAAAAAACAAGTTTCTGATAAAGAAATATTTGAAGTATCTGCGATTAATTCTGAGGGTTTAGATAAGGTTCTTGTTTATATGGCTGATCTTTTAGAAAGAATTGAAGTTACTCCTTTAGAGGATGAAGAAAATTATGAAGATTATGTTCTATATAAATATAAAAAAGAAGATCCTTTTCAAATTGAAAGAGATGGAGATGTATTTGTTTTAAGAGGAAAAGAAATAGAAAAATTATTTAGAATGAATAAATTTAATTCAGATGAAGCAATACTTAGATTTGCTAAAAAGCTTGCTAGAATGGGTGTTGATGAAAAGTTAGAGGAAATGGGTGCAAAACAAGGAGATATTGTTAAGATACTTGATTACGAGTTTGAATTTAGAAACTAAAAAGAGCATTTTGCTCTTTTATTTTGTGTTTAATCTGTAAACATTGATACTTGGGGGATTAAACAATCTGAAGTCAATAATTGAATTTCCAACACCACTTGAAATATAAATATCTGTATTTTTTGATTTGTAGTAATTAGCATAATAATTTTTAGCATTATTTGGCAGATAAAAAGATTTTAGAAATGGTAGTTTTGCTTGTCCATTGTGAGAATGTCCTGCTAGAATTAAATCTATATCATAATTATTTATAAATTCATCTATGTAATCTGGCTCATGTAATATAACAATTTTATAACTAATATTATCTATTTCTTTATTAGTTAGAGTAGATACTTTTGGATTTCCATAGGTGATATTATCTATTCCATATATGACAATAGGTTTATTTGTTTTGTTATATACAGTGTCATAATTGTTTTTTAGAACTTTGAAATCTGAATCATACATGATATTGTCAAAGTTTTCATTATAAAAGTCATGATTTCCGATTGTAGCATATTTTCCAAGTTTAGATTCTATTTTTGATAAATAATTTGTTAATATTTGAATGTCTTTGTCTGTAGCATTATAATTTTTGTCTATTAAGTCTCCAGTAAATATTACAATATCTGGTTTTATAGAATTAATTTCATTAATGAGATTTTTTAATCTTTTTTCACTAAAACCTGTTCCGTAATGAATATCTGAAAACTGGATTATTTTAACACCATTAAAACTATTTGGTAGGTTAACACTTTCTATTTTGTATTCTTTTATGGTTAAAATATTAGGTTCTCCAAATTTACCCCAGATGATTAAACCTATTATTAGAATAACTAAGAAAATAGTAAATTTTTTTAAAAAGTTTCTTTGTTTTTTCTTTCTAGCACTTTTTCTTTTCTTTTCATTTTTCTCATATCTAGATGGCATATTATATTACCCCCACAGATAGAAGTGATAAAATAACTAAGATTGTATTATGAATAAAGTGAAAAGTCATCGAAACAAAAATATTTTTGGTTTTAGTGTACATGTAGGCAAATATTGCTCCGAATAGTCCATAAGGAATAATATATAACATTTGACTAGTACCTATTTCAGTTATGGTGTGAGCAAGTCCAAATAATAGACCAGAAATAATTATAAATATAATACTATTTTTGAATACTTTACCAAGGCATTTTCTAAAAATAATTTCTTCTACAAAAGGTGCAAAAATACAAGATGCAAAGGCTGTGTATATTGGAAACATTTTAAGTGATTCTTGAACAGCTTCTTCATTAGTGGCTACAGAAGGATATATAATTTGTATTATTAAGTTTGAACTAATCATTAAGATAAGTCCTAGTATCCATAGCTTTAGTCCAAATGAAAAATTATCTTTAAAGTTTTTAATATATTTTATAAATTCATTATTTAATTCTTTTCTATAAATTAAATATAAAATAAACATAAAGCTAAGATCTATAATGATTAATGATAAGTATTTTAAAGTATTATTAAGCTCCAGTATATTAATTCCAACACAATTTAAAAGTGCTACTACAATAGAAGAATAAAGTATATCTAAAATAAAAAGTCCTATAAAAAGCATAAATTTATTTAATGATTTTTCCAATTTAAGTTCACCTCTAGTTTCATATTTAGTATACCATGTATAATTTTAAATATAAAGATTTCAGTGGTAAAAAAATTTTGAAATGTAAATATTTGATATTAAAAAAACTAAAAAAACGAAAAAAAAAAGAAGCCGTACCCCCTGAGGACGGCTTCGATAAAAAGAATAAAAAGGGGTTGGCTAGTGTGATACTAGCATCCAATTCGCCTAAGTCGAATTGGTGATATATATAATAATCGTAAAAAGGCTATTTGTCAATTGTTTTTATGAAAAAAATGTATTTTTTTGTGTTTTGTAGATTAAAATTTTTTGTTTTTTTGTTTTTGATTTTTAGACTAATTTTGATGGTATAATTTTTGTTAAACTTTGATTAAAAAACTAAAAGTATCTTTTTTAATTATTACAAAAAAATATATAAATAGAAAAAGTAAGTGTCCAAAGATGGCATAAAAAAAGACACATATAAT
>JBJEDW010000061.1:0-45481 GCA_051872415.1 Bacilli bacterium | reverse complement strand
TTTCCCGTTAATGTTTTAAAAAATTTGAGACATTTTCCTAAATTATTGACACATTATTTTGATTTTTTTACTGCGTGCCGTTTATCTAATTGCTTTTTGCTATTTTAAAATATTTTTCTAATTCAGATATATGATGCTTTTCCTTTAAAGTATCAAGATAAAAAATGTCTGCTCCATTAAAGAATAAGAAAGTATAATTATTGATTATTACCTTATGTGGATCTACATAAGCAATGTTAGTTGGCTCAAGTTTAATTAAATGGCCTTTTTTTACTGTTATAGAGACAGAACTATAATTCTTAGCCCAATATATCTTTTTTTCTAGTTCTGGGCTTAAATCAAGTTTTTCTTCAATAATATTTAACATATCATCACAACCTTTCTACACAACATAAAACTCAATTCTTTCGAATCGAGTTTTATCTCACGTCGTTAATGGTTCGACGATTTCATCAAATGGTGCCGATTAACAGAATTGAACTGTTCTCTGATGCTTACCATGCATCTGTTTTACCACTAAACTAAATCGGCTTGGTGGAGACGAGGAGAATTGAACTCCTGTCCAAAAGCAAATTAATTTAAACTTCTACAGGTTTAGTCAGTTAAAAAATTTCATTATCTATCTAGTAACTAACAACAAAATAGATAACAATCCTATAAAAATTCATTATCATGTATAGGAACCATAATAATATAGCTTACTTTATATTACCCTAAAATATTCTCGTAAGCAAAGAATATAGAAGAGCTCGCCGTTAATAAACTATGCGAATTGTAATTGTCTGTTTCCAGTTATATTTAAATGTGCATTTAAGGTTGCCACCTACCTGCAATTCAAACCATTACACTTTTGTCGAACCCTATCGTCCCCGTGGACTAATTATACCACAAAAGCCAAAATTTCACAATACAAAGCCATAAAATATGTTAGTGATATAATTCGCAAACACAAAAATGCGCAACTACTTCGCTAAATATAAAAAATAATATAGTATAATCAATAATGAACACAACAATAAACGATTATACATAATAAAAGAAAAGAGGTGAAGATAAACATAACAAAAATTAAAAAAAAATATTTCTTGAAAGGAGGCAATAAAAATGGAAGATTTATATCGAAAATATGAAGAATCTATAATAGAATTAATTCCAACAAGAAAAAAAAGAAGACAAAGAGTAGTAGAAACATTTTAAAAACAAAACAAGAGCCACAATTTGTGGTTTTATTTTTTACCAAAATATGCTAAAATAAATTTAAGGAGGATGATAATATGAAATTAAATATACGCGGTGAAAAAACAAACATAACCGAAGCAATGAAAACTTATGCTGAAGAAAAAATTCAGAAATTAAATAAGTACATTGAAAATAGTGAAGAAATAACAGGAACAATACTATTCAAAGTATATGGTCCAAAACAAAAAATTGAAGTAACAATTCCTCTTAAAAATTACACATTAAGAGTTGAAGAAGAAGGACAAGACTTTTATGCAGTTATTGACACATCTGTTGATAAGCTTGAAAGACAAATAATAAAAAATAAGACAAGATTATCTAATAAGAGAAATAAAGGAAAAATAGATTTAATCTTAGATTTTGAACCTGAAGAAGAAAACACTAGCAAAATAATAAAAAGAAAACAAGTAGAATTAAAACCAATGGATGAAGAAGAAGCAATCATTCAAATGGAACTACTTAATCATGATTTCTATATGTTTAAAAATATTGAAACAGATAAAATGTCTGTAGTATACAAAAGAAAACATGGTGATTATGGTATAATAGAAGAATAGTTATTAGGGATCTAATAACTATTTTTTCTTAAAAAAACATATATTAAATAAAATGTGTTAAAATAAGTACTAGGAAGTAGGGCTTAATATGAAAGAAAACATAAAAAATATACTAAAAACAAGAAGCAAAACATTAATTTTAATAACACTAATCATCCTATTTATAACAATAACTCTTATAGGATACATCCTATTCCTAAAACAAGATTTTAGAATAAAAAATATAAATAACGAAGTAATAGAAGTAAATTACATCTACAAAAATCAAGAACCTATAATCTGCTACGGAACAATGCATTCTTGTAAAAAATTAACTTATTCAAAAAAAGGAGAAATTAATTTGAAAAAACTAGGAACTTACACAATAACTTATAAAGCTTCATACCAAAACAAAGAAAAGATTATAAAAAAAATGGTAGAAGTAGTAGATAAAACTAAACCTAAAATACTAATTCCAAAAAATAATTTAAAAATTTGTCCAAATGGAACTCCACTTAATGTAGATATAAAAGCAGTAGATAATTATGAAGGAGATTTGACCAAGCAAATAAACGCTAAAGTAACTGGAAAAAATGTAACATACTCTGTAAAAGATAGCTCAGGAAATACTTCTACAATTACCAAAAAAGCCATAATTAAAGATGATATTAAACCCAAAATAACTTTAAAAGGAAAAGAAAAAGAATATATAAAAATAAATAAAGATTATAAAGATCAAGGTGCGGTAGCAAAAGATATTTGTGATGGAGACCTAACAAAAAATATAAAAACAACCGGAGAAGTTAACACAAAAAAAGAAGGAACCTACACAATAAAATATGAAATAACAGATAAATCTGGAAATAAAGCATCAATTACAAGAACAGTAAAAGTAACAAAAAACCAAGATTTAGTTAATCAAAATAATAAAACAATTTATTTAACTTTCGACGATGGACCAAGTAAATATACCAATAAACTTCTTGACATTTTAAGAAAGTACAACGTAAAAGCAACATTTTTTGTAACTGGAAAAGCTAAAGATTATCCAGAAATTATAAAAAGAGCTTATGAAGAAGGACACACAATTGGACTTCATACTTATAGTCATAACTATGAAATTTACCAAAGTGATAAGTCATATTTTCAAGACTTACATAAAATAGAAAACGAAGTTTATTCATTAATCGGAGAATCTCCAAAAATTATAAGATTTCCTGGAGGAAGTTCCAATACCATAAGTAGAGAATATCAAAAAGGAATCATGACAAAGCTTACCAAAGAAGTAGAAGAAGAAGGTTTCTCATACTATGACTGGAATGTCTACGGAGGAGATGCTGGAGAAACAAAAAATTCAAGTAAAATAGCAGAAAACATAATAAAAGGGATAAAATCAAACAAAACAAGCATTGTGCTCTTGCACGATATCTATCCTTACAGTGTAAATTCAGTAGAAAAAATAATAAAATATGGACTAAAACATGGCTATAATTTCTCTGCAATTACTGAAGATACTAAAGAAATACATCATAAAGTAAATAATTAACTAACAAAAAATTGTTGATAACCCTTATTCGTGCTATAATATTAAAAAACTTATTAACATTATATTGTTAATAATTATTAAAGGAGTAAAAAATGAAGTTAATATCATGGAATGTCGCAGGTTACAGAGCTTGTCTAAAAAAAGGATTTGAAGATTTTTTCAATAAAGAAGACGCCGATATATTTTGCCTTCAAGAAGTAAAAGCCAATAAAGATCAATATGACTTTCATCCGAAAGGATATTATGAAATATTAAACTCTGCAGAAAGAAAAGGATATTCAGGCGTACTAATATACACCAAAGAAAAACCAATAAAAATAAAATATGGAATAGAAAATGAAATATTTGACAAAGAAGGAAGAATCATAACATTAGAATATAAAGATTTCTATTTAGTAAACGTCTATGTTCCAAATGTAAAAAGAAACCTAGAAAGACTAGAAGAAAGAATGATTTTCGAAAACGAATTTAGGAAATACTTAAAAAATCTAGATAAACAAAAACCAGTAATAATATGTGGTGACTTTAATGTTGCTCATCAAGAAATAGACATAAAAAATGCCAAACAAAACATAGGTAACGCAGGTTTTACCTATGAAGAAAGAGAAAAATTTACAGAACTTTTAGAAAGTGGTTTTATAGATACCTTTAGATACTATAACAAAGATAAAAAAGATGCCTACAGTTGGTGGAGTTATAGAAAAGGTGTAAGAGAAAAAAATATAGGATGGAGAATAGACTATTTTCTAGTATCAAAGAAAATAATAAAAAAAGTAGAAAAACCAATCATCTATTCAAATATATACGGAAGTGATCATTGTCCAATTGGTATAACTTATACCCCTTAATATAAAAAAGGAGGAGTTTTTATGTTTAAAATTAATTCAAAATATAGTCCATCTGGAGACCAACCACAAGCAATAGATAGCTTAGTCGAAGGATTAAACCAAGGAAAAAAGCATCAAGTATTGCTCGGTGCAACAGGAACAGGAAAAACCTTCACTATAGCAAACGTTATAAAAAACTCAGGAAAACAAACCCTAGTTCTAGCCCACAACAAAACCTTAGCAGGACAACTTTATGCAGAATTAAAAGAACTTTTTCCAGAAAATAGAGTAGAATACTTTGTATCATATTACGACTATTATCAACCGGAAGCATACATTCCAGGAACAGATACATACATAGAAAAAGACTCATCAATAAATGATGAAATAGATCAATTAAGACATGCCGCAACAAGTGCTCTTCTTTCCTCTGATGATTGCATCGTAGTAGCATCAGTATCATGCATATATGGAATTGGAGAAGTAGAAGAATATAAAAATAACACCCTAACACTAAGCATCGGAGAAACTATTGAAAGAAACAAAGTAATGAAAAAACTAATAGATATGCTCTACGACAGAAACGATCACGACTTCAAACGTGGAACTTTTAGAGTAAGAGGAGATATCATAGAAATAATACCAACTTATGAAAATAAAAATGGTATCAGAATAGAATTTTTCGGAGATGAAATAGACAAAATAAGCGAAATAGAGGTAATAACAGGAAAAGTACAAAAAATAATAAAAAACATAACTATCTTCCCAGCAAGTCACTTTGTAACAAGTGAAGACAAATTAAAAGAAGCAATTAAAAGAATAAAAGAAGAGCTAGAAGAAAGACTAAAAGAGTTAAAACAAGAAAACAAACTTCTCGAAGCTCAAAGACTTGAGCAAAGAACAAATTATGATATAGAAATGCTAACAGAAACAGGCTTTTGTAGTGGTGTTGAAAACTATTCTCGTCATTTAAGTGGTAGAAAAGAAGGAGAGACTCCAACAACCCTAATGGACTTCTTTAAAAAAGACTATCTTTTAGTAATAGATGAATCACACGTAACACTTCCCCAAGTAAGAGCAATGTATAATGGTGACAGAGCCAGAAAAACAACCTTAGTAGACTACGGATTTCGTCTTCCAAGTGCCTTAGACAATAGACCCCTTAAATTTGAAGAATTCGAAAAAAAAATAAATCAAGTAATCTATGTTTCAGCAACTCCTGGAGATTATGAACTAGAAAAAGCAGAAAATAAAGTAGATCAAATAATAAGACCAACAGGACTTTTAGATCCAACCATAGAAATAAGAAAAACAGAAGGTCAAATAGATGACTTAATCGGAGAAATAAAAACAAGAAGAGAAAAAAATGAACGCGTCCTTATAACAACCCTAACAATAAGAATGAGCGAAGAACTAACAAAATATTTAAAAGAACTAGACATAAAAGTTGCTTATCTTCATTCAGAAATAAAAACCCTAGAAAGACTAAAAATAATAAGAGATTTAAGATTAGGAAAATATGATTGCATCGTAGGAATAAACCTTCTAAGAGAAGGGCTAGACATCCCTGAAGTAAGTTTAATTGCCATACTAGATGCCGATAAAGAAGGATTCCTAAGAAGCGAAAGAAGTCTAATTCAAACAATAGGAAGGTGTGCAAGAAATGCAAATGGACACGTAATAATGTATGCAGATCATATAACTGACAGCATGAAAAAAGCAATCGAAGAAACAGCAAGAAGAAGAAAAATACAAGAAAAGTATAACAAAAAAAATAACATTATTCCAAAAACAATAACTAAAGAAATCGGGGAAGTAATATCAAACACAGATGAAAAAGAATTAGAAAAAATTGAAAAACATCAAAAAAATGATATAATAAATATAGAAAGTATAGAAAAAATAGAAGAAGAAATGAAAAAAGCAGCAAAGAACTTGGATTTTGAAAAAGCTATGGAGTTAAGGGATATACTACTAGAATTAAAAACAAAATAAGGAGAAAAGTATGGCCAAGAGAAAAATTAAAAAAAAGTTCAAAAAAAAATTAAAAATCTTACTAATAACAATAATTGTTGTTATTACATTAGTTCTATCCATCGGAGCAATAAAATATTACTCTATTTATAGTGAAGATTTGACTCCAATTGACGAAAAAAAAGACTATTATAACATATCAGATTTTGGATTTATAAGAAAACAAAGTAAAACAGACTACGACAAAGATGGAATAGATGACTATACTGAATACTTAAACGGAGAAAAACAATATGCCAAATACAATCCTGCTTATATAAGTAAATATTATGCCGGAGGATACCCAGAAGTAGAAAAAGAAGGAGTATGTACTGATGTAATATGGTATGCTCTAAAAACCGCAGGATATGACTTAAAACAAATGATAGATAAAGACATAGAAGAAACTCAAAAAGAAGGAGTATATAACATAGACATAATAGATAGTAATATAGACTTTAGAAGAGTAGGAAATCAAGAAATATTTTTTCAAAGATACGCAGAAAGTTTAAATACTGATATATATTCAATCGGAGATTTTATGCCTGGAGATATAGTAACATTCGATGACTCCGCTCATATTGCTATGATTTCTGATAAATACAATATAAATGGAGTTCCTTATCTAATCCAAAATAGAGATGAAACACAAGAACAAAAAGAAGAAGACAGACTAGAAATAACAGAAATGAAAGTAACAGGTCATTATCGATTTACTTATACTGATAAAATACAAGAATTAATTAATAAGATAAAATAAATTCTAGTCCTAAAGCGAAATCATAAAGATTTCCTTTTCTTTTTCATCCAAACTAACATCAAAATGTTTGAAATGTGAAACATTTGTGATAAAATAAAAAAAGAGGTGCAGTATGAATAAAAAAGAAATATTCAAAAATGAATTAGAATATATAAAAAACGAAAATTATCGAAAAAGTGCTGAAAACTTACTAAAACAAGTCCCAGATTACTTTTTCATTGTTCCAGCGTCTTCAACAGGAAAATACCATCCAAGTTTCTCCCAAGGAGAAAAAGGCTTAGTAAGACACACTAAAGTAGCTATGAAAATAGCAAATGATCTTTTAGGACTAGAGTACACAGATAGTCTATTTACAGAAAAAGAAAAAGATTTACTTTTAATATCTATATTATTTCATGATTGTCAAAAACTAGGTAATCCACAAGAAAGATATACTAGATTTGATCACCCATTACTCGCAGGAAAATTTATCAAAGAAAACCAAAATAAAACAACATTAAATGATGAAGAAATAGAATTTATTGTTAAAACAATATCAAATCATATGGGAGAGTGGAATACAAATTCCTATACTAGTATAACCCTTCCAAAACCAAGCAATAAGTATGAATTTTTTGTTCACGCATGCGATTATTTATCAAGTAAAAAATACTTAGATGTAAAATTTGATGAAAATAGCAACATAATTTTATAGGAAGTGAAAACATGTTTAAAAAGAAAAAAGAAGAAAAAATGATAATTGGATACTATAGTAAATCTGTATTCATAACATATTTAGGAGTCATAAGTGGCACAATAGGAATGTTTCTTGCATTAAACCATAAAATAACTTATGCCCTTATTTGTCTAGTAATATCAGGTATTTGTGATGCTTTCGATGGAAAAGTAGCGAGAAAATGTAAAAGATCAAACGAAGAAAAATCCTTTGGAATACAAATAGACTCTTTAGCAGATATGGTATCATTTGTATTTTTACCAATAACAATTTTCTATGGATTAGGATATTCATCATGGTATAACGTAGTAATTTTTGCCATGTTTACTCTCGGAGGAGTAATAAGATTAGGATATTTTAATGTAATAGCAGACGAAAAAGGAAAAGATGGACCAGTAAAATATTATAGTGGTCTCCCTGTAACTGCAAGTGCAATAATATTCCCAGTAGTATACATAGCAAAACACTTCATCTCAGCACCAGAATTTGCAAGCATATATACACTTACAATGTTATTCACAGCAATATTATATGTACTAAACTTTAAAATAAAAAAACCCACTCCAGGAGTAATATATTTCTTTGTAGTCGGAGGAGCCATACTTTCAGTAGTATTGTATCTTTTATCAAAATGAAGTATTACGTAAGAAAAACTAATGAACTAATAAATATTAAAGACAATAAATCTTTAATATTTTTATATAAAACAATTCCTGGAAGAATAATATTAAAACTAATAACAAAACCAATCTTTTCAAAACCCATGGAAAAATTAACAAACACAAAAATATCCAAAATATACATAAATAAATTCATAAAAAAAAATAACATCAATATAAATGATTACGAAAAAAAAGACTATGAATCATTTAATGACTTTTTCACAAGAAAAGTTAATAAATCAAAAAGAAACCACACATCTACAAAAAAACAGTTAATATCTCCATGTGATTCAAAAATAACTATCTATAAAATAGATGATAAATTAACAATAAATGTTAAAAACTCAAAATACACAATAGAAAACTTAATCCAAGAAAAGCAAGATGAAGAATTAAAAAATGGAATCTGCATAGTTTTAAGACTTTCACCTGAAGACTATCATAGATATCATGCTTTTGATAATTACGAAGTAATAAAAACAAAAAAAATAAAAGGCCTTCTTCACACAGTAAACCCAATAAGCTATGAAAATTATAAAGTTTTTACTGAGAACCAAAGAGAAGTATCACTTTTAAAAACAGAAAACTTTAAAGAAGTTTATCAAATAGAAATTGGGGCACTAAACATAGGAAAAATCCACAACAAAAAAGAAACAAAGTACAAAAAATACGATGAAAGAGGATATTTTTCATTCGGAGGTTCAACAATCATACTACTATTTCAAAAAGATACAATAAAAATAGATCAAGACATAGAAAACTGGTCAAAAAAACAAATTGAAGTAAAAGTAGAATATGGAGATGTAATAGGAAAAAGAAAATGAAAATTTAATATCATTATAAAAAATAATCAAAAAAAGTAAGATAAAATTCAAAGATGTTCGAATGAAAAAAACATCTTTTTTCTATTTGTTAAAAATTTTATAATCTATATATAGTAGTAGTCGAGGTGAAGTAAATGTTTCATAAGATATTTGAACTAGAAAAATATAATATAATAAGTGATGAGAATAATTTTTATTTTTTCCGTGCTTTAAATAATGGAGATACTAATGATATAAAAAATAATATAACCACAAATGAATATGGACAAATTGAAAGAATAAGAACAGATAGAGAACGTTATGAACAAGAACCAAAATATAAAGAAGATAGTAAAATATCCCTAAAAGAAATATTTGATCATATAAAAATGCATCATAGTAAAGATACAAACTGTATTTCATTAACAACAAATGCTAATGTAGCAGCACTTTACGGAAGAGAAAATTACGAAGATAAATATGTAATGATAAAAATTCCAAAAGAAGAAATAGGAAAAGAAGTAGTAAATGCTGGAGTATACATGATGGAAGAAATAACAGAAAGAATAAATTACTATAAACAAAATATCGATAGTTACACAAAAGATAAAGACTTATCTGCAAAAATAATTTATAGTTTAACAGCTATAGAAAACTCTAAAAACCAAACAGAACTTGAAAGAAACATCGAAAATATAAAGAATAATATCTTAAAAGAATACATAAAAGAAGATTCTAAAAGTATAGAATATGATATTTTCGAAAGAGGAATAGATTACACTTATGAAAATACTAATACTGTAGATTATCCTGCTTTAAATGAATATCAAAATTTTGAAAAAAACAAAATAATTGCCATGATAGATATTTTACAAGAGGATATAATTCCCGGAGTAAATAATAAATTTTTAATTCAAACACTTGGAAACGCTTTTTCTTCACTAGAATTTATTCATTATAATGATATAAAAAGAAATAAGATAATAGAAACACCAAAAGAAATAGTAGATGTCTTTTCACTGCTACAACAAGTTTCAGATAATCCAAAAGTAAGAGAATTAAAGCAAAAAGTTTTAGAATATAATTTCCAAAATCCTGAAAATATAAAATCATTTAAATATAGTGAAAATGAAATAAAAGCAGAAAGCGATTATACTATAGAAAATATGTATAATCTTACAAAAGGAAATGTAAGTTTTAAAGAAGCAACTGAAGTTTATAAAAAATCTTTTTACTTGTCAAAATCAAAACTTAGAACTTTAAGTGCAGTTGACTTACTAATAAAAATAACAGAAAATGATTCAAATTATAATGAAATAATTGAAAAACTAAAAGAAGAAACTTATGGAATAGAACCAGAAATTTTCTCTAGAAATAACAAAAAGAAATTTCAAGTTAGTGAGTCCATAAGCTTAGATTTTAATACAAAAGAAACAGGATTATTCAAATACATAGATCAGTTAAATACTGAAGATTTAGAACAAATAATAAAAAATCCTATGAATGCACTTCGTTATTATCTAGAAAATTTCAGCGAAATAAAAGAAAAATATATAGATAAAGAAACATATTATGCTAATGCAATAATAGATTCTTTTGATTGGAGTACACTTAATATTGTAGAATTTTCCCCAAGAAGGAGAAATATAATAGTAGAAAAACTATTAGAATATGACATAGTAGAAATATATAATTCTTTAAAAGAACAAGGCATAAAAGAAACAGACATAGCAAATGCTTTACTTACAACAATTATCAAAGAAAAAGATTTAAATGATGAAAATATAAACACAAAAGAAACATTTACAAAAGAAGAATTAGAATATTTCTTAGGATTTTATCAAGTAAAAGGAACAAAAAAATTAAGACTAAGAAGTTATCAAGCAACAGCAGTAAATAATATTGATAAAGGTTTTGAAACACATGACTTTCAAGCAGCAGTACTTCCAACTGGAGCAGGTAAAAGTTTTATTGCTTTATCAGAAATGCTTCAGCATCAAGAAGAAGAAATTTTATATCTTGAACCAAATGATGAAATATTGAATCAAATCCAAAGATATATTTTAAAATATATTTATACAAAAGAATTAAACTATAAAACAAAAAATGATCTTGAAGACAAAGAATTAATCGAAGATTTAACAAAAGATGAAAAAGATTTAATAAAAGAAGTATTTCCTAATTTAAAATTATCAACATATCAAAAATTAATAGGAATAAATCAAAAAGAAATAATTGATAAAAAATATGATTTCATTATCATGGATGAACTTCATAGAACCGGAGCAAAAGAGTGGGTAAAACGTGTTGAAGAATTATTAGAAAATCAGTTAAAAGATCAAACTAAAAAAACAAAAGTATTAGGAATCACTGCAACACCTCAAAGAGATTATGATAACGAAGATATGGCTAATAAATGGGCTAATTTCTATGGTTATACAAAATAAGAAATCATCAAAAGAAAACATTTAACAGCAAATATGGACTTAGAAGAAGCAATAAATCAAGGTTTAGTAGTAAATCCTAAAGTTGTAAGCTGTACTTATTCTCTGTTAAAAGATAGTCAAGAAATAGAAGACATGAAACAAAAAATAGAAGAAGAAAAAGATACTAATAAAAAAATAAGGTATAGAAAAATATATCAAGAACTAAGAAGAAATGTAAGCGAAGCAGAAAACATAGAACAAATTTTAGGAAATAATCTAAAAAAAGGTGGAAGATATATAGTATTTTGCCCTGTTGTAACAGAAGATGAAAATGGTTATTCAGAAAAAACTTATGAAAATAGATTAAAAGGATCTCAAGCAATAGAAGAACATCAAAAAAAATTAACTAAAATGTTACAAAAATATTACAATGTACCAGAAGAAGAAATAAATAAAATGACTAAGTTTAACACAATGCTTGTGTCTTATTCAAAAAGTCAAAACAAAGCTGAACTAGAAAGCTTTGAAAACGATAAGTCAGATAAAATAAAATTTTTAACAGTAATGAATAAATTAAATGAAGGAGTTCATTTAGAAAATGTAGATGGTATAATTTGGCTTAGACCATTAGATGAAAACTCAAAAATATTATTTTTACAACAACTAGATAGAATAATATATGGATTAAATCCTAACGAAGAAATCCCAGAAGAAAAAAGACCAGTAGTTATTGATTTAGTAGATAATATAGGAAATGTAAGATTAGATAAAGGAGAAAACCAAACCAATGATATAGATAGACTTCATTTTATAGTAGATTGGATAGAAGAATATAATAACAAATTACCAAATATTAATAGTTTAGATAGAGTTGAAGCAAAATATGGAGAAATATTAAAAAATATTCAAGAAACATATTCTAAATATCTAGATAAAGATCTTTTAAGTATCATGCCTGAAAATAAAAAGATAGAAATAGAAGAAATATTAAATATAGGAAAAAACATTGGATTATGGAGTTATAACTTTCCAGAAAAGATTAAACAAACAAAATCAAAAAATGAAAAAGAAACAAAAGAATATGATTTATTTAGTTTAACAGGACATTTAAAAGACTATATAGAAATGAAAGAGGACTTATTTAAAACATTAACATTTGAAGAAAAAATATCCGAATTTATAGAACTATTAAATAAAGGCTATATTCCTAAAGGTAATGATCCAGAAACCGAGTTTAGTGATGGTAAAAAGATTAATCAATTTTGGAATGATAACAAAGACAAAATCAAAAAAGAATTAAAAAGCAACCCAAAATATCAAACAGGATATGAACACGCTAAAAAAACGATTGAAGAAAAAGAAAAACAACTGGAAAAAAGAAAAGTAAAAGCTATTAAAAATCTTAAAGACTCAAAGCAAGAAAATGAAATAGAAGAAAAAAACATAACAAGTAGAACATAGCTATAATACCCAAAAGTCCTAACCAAAAGGACTTTTAATTAAAAACAATAGACAAACATCTGTTCGTATGTTATCATATAATCATAGCAAAATTTAGAAAGTGAAAAATAATAAAAAGTATGATATAATATGAAATCAAAAAGAAAGGGTGCAAATCATGGAAAAAATAGTAATAAAAGGAGCAAGAGAAAACAATTTAAAAAACATTTCTCTAGAGCTACCTAAAAATAAATTTATTGTAATGACCGGAGTATCAGGAAGTGGAAAATCTTCCCTTGCATTCGATACCATCTACAAAGAAGGAGAAAGAAGATACTTAGAAAGTTTATCAGCCTATGCTCGTCAATTTCTCGGAGGAGCAGAAAAACCAGACGTAGATTCAATTGAAGGATTATCACCTGCTATTTCAATAGATCAAAAAACAACAAACAAAAACCCTCGTTCAACCGTGGGAACAGTAACAGAACTATATGATCATTTAAGACTTTTATTCTCAAAAGTAGGAGTGCCTTTCTGTCCAGAACATAACATACCAATTAAAAGCCAAAGTATAGAAGAAATGACAAACAAAATATTAGAACTAGAAGAAGGAACAAAAATAATAATTACCTCTCCAATAATCGAAGGAAAAAAAGGAACCCACAAAGACCTTTTAGAAGACTTAAGAAAAAATGGTTATGTAAGAGTAAATATAGACAAAACTCAATATGATCTAAGCGAAGACATAGAACTAGAAAAAAATAAAAAACATAACATTGAAGTAATCATAGATAGACTTATTCTAAAAGAAGGAATAAAGTCAAGACTCTATGAATCATTAGAAACTTCAAGCAAACTTTCAAAAGGAAAAGTTTACGTAGAAATACCAAATAAAGAAAAAATAGTATTTTCCGAAAACTTCTCTTGTCCGCATTGTAACTTCTCCTTAAACGAATTAGAACCCCGTACTTTCAGTTTTAACGCACCATATGGAGCCTGCCCAGATTGTAAAGGACTTGGAGTCAAATTAGTAATGGATCCAGATTTAGTAATCCCTGACAAAAACAAAACTATAAAAGAGGGAGGAATAGAACCATTTGGAGATGATACTGAAAACATAAACTTCCTTAAATTACAAAATTTCTGTGATCATTACAACATAGACTTAGATAAAAAAATAAAAGATTTCACAAAAAAAGAATTAGACATGATTCTATACGGAACAGATGATTTAATTCATTTTCACTATCGAAGTAAAAACGGACACCTTTCTGATAACTATGGAACATTCGAAGGAATAATAACAAATTTAGAAAGGAGATACATGGAAACAAGTAGTACCTGGATTAGAGATTGGCTAGAAAAATACATGGTAGAATTAATGTGTCCAACATGTAAAGGTGCAAGACTTAAAAAAGAAATTCTATCAGTGTTAATAAATGGCAAAAACATTTACGAAGTAACAAAATTAAGTATAAAAGAGTTATATGATTTTATGAACAATTTAAAGTTAACAGAAGAGCAAGAACAAATAGCCAAATTAATAGTTGACGAAATAAAAGATAGATTAAGTTTTCTAATTAATGTAGGACTAGACTATCTTACTCTAAGTAGAAATGCCGGCACTCTTTCCGGAGGAGAAGCTCAAAGAATAAGACTAGCAACTCAAGTGGGAACAAGATTAACCGGAGTCCTTTACGTACTAGATGAACCAAGTATTGGACTTCATCAAAGAGACAACGATAGATTAATAGAAACAATGCTAAGTATGCGTGATTTAGGCAATACCTTAATAGTAGTAGAACACGATACAGACACAATGAAAAAATGTGACTTTTTAGTAGATGTAGGACCACTCGCAGGTGAACAAGGAGGCAAAATAGTGTCAATAGGAACACCAAAAGAAGTAGCAAATGATGAAAATAGTCTTACAGGAAGATATTTAAGTGGCAAAGAATGTATTGAAATTCCAAAAACAAGAAGAAAAGGAACAGGTAAATTTATAGAAATCAAAGGAGCCAAGGAAAATAACTTAAAAAACATAAATGTCAAATTCCCCCTTGGAACATTCACTTGTATAACTGGAGTATCAGGAAGTGGAAAAAGTACCTTAATAAATCAAATTCTAACAAGAATACTATATAATCATGTATATAACTCCAAAGAAAAACCAGGACAATATAAATCAGTAAAAGGTCTAGAAAACATTGACAAAATAGTTCACATTTCCCAAAATCCAATCGGAAGAACACCAAGATCAAACCCTGCAACATACACCGGAGTATTCGATGATATAAGAGAACTTTTCGCAACTACCAAAGAAGCAAAAATGTTAGGATACGACAAAAGTAGATTTTCATTCAATGTCAAAGGTGGAAGATGTGAAGCCTGCCGAGGAGATGGAGTTAAAAAAATAGAAATGCATTTCTTGCCAGATGTTTACGTTCCATGTGAAATCTGTCATGGTGCAAGATATAATACTGAAAGTCTAAAAATAAAATTCAAAGATAAAAACATTTATGAAGTTCTAGACATGAGAGTAACCGAAGCCTTAGAATTCTTTGAAAATGTACCAAAAATAAAAAGAAAACTAAAAGTTCTAGAAGACGTAGGTTTAGGATACATAAAATTAGGACAACCCGCACCAACTTTATCCGGAGGAGAAGCATCCCGTGTAAAACTAGCAAAAGAACTCCAAAAAAAACCAACTGGAAAAACCCTATTTGTCATGGATGAACCAACAACTGGGCTTCATCAACACGACATAAAAAAATTACTTGCAATAATTAACAAAATAGTAGATAACAATGATAGTGTAATAGTAATAGAACACAACCTAGACATGATAAAAACAGCAGACTACATCATAGATTTAGGGCCAGAAGGCGGAGATAAAGGTGGAGAAATAATAGCAAAAGGAACACCAGAAGAAGTAATAAAAGTAAAAGAATCTTATACAGGAAAGTACTTAAAAAAACTACTAGAAGAAACAAAATAAAAAAGTTATCATAAAAAAAGCTCTAAGCTTAAAAATTGATAACTTTTTTAATACAAAAACACATAAAAAGCATCAAAAATATTCATGTTTCAGACCATCCATGATATAATATAAAAAGATAAAGGAGGAATAACATGAACCCCATTCTAGTAGAAATTGGCCCAATATCAATTTATTGGTACTCTATTACAATGTTACTCGCTATTCTAATTGGTTCATATATTTTTATAAAAGAGGCAAAAAAGAAAGGCTACGATGAAAAATTTTTATCAAACCTAATATTTTACGGAATCATCTTTGGAATAATCGGAGCAAGAATATATTACGTAATATTTAATCTAGATTATTACCTTCAAGATCCAATTCAAATAATAGAAATTTGGAATGGAGGACTTGCAATACACGGAGCAATAATCGCCGGAGCCATTTGGTTCATCTATTACTGTAAAAAAAACAAAAAAAGTTTTCTAAAAATATTCGATTTAGCAGTACCTTCATTAATTTTAGCACAAGCAATAGGAAGATGGGGAAACTTCTTTAATTCAGAAGCACACGGTCCAGAAGTAACAAGAGAAGCTTTAGAAAACTTAAACATTCCAACCTTTATAATAAATGGAATGAATATCGATGGAAAATATTATCATCCAACCTTCTACTACGAATCAATCTGGGATTTTATAGGCTTCATCCTACTAATAGTACTAAGAAAAAAACTAAAACTAAAAGCAGGAGAGCTAACAGGAATATATTTCATGTGGTATTCATTTATTAGATTCTTTATCGAAAGCCTAAGAACAGATTCACTAATGATAGGACAAGTAAAAGTAGCACAAGTTATTTCAGTATTACTATTCATATTAGGACTATTCTTAGTAATTCATAAAAAGAAAGATACCCGAATAAACAGACTAAAAGAAAGGACTGAAGAAAAATGAAAGAAATTTATGATGTAGCAATAATTGGCGCAGGACCCGCAGGAATAACCTCAGCAATATACACAGAAAGAGCAGAACTTTCATGCTGTATAATAGAAAAAGAAACCCCTGGAGGACAATTAAATAAAACATCAACAGTAGAAAATTATCCAGGATACATAAAAATAACTGGTCCAGATTTAGCAATGAAATTTTATGACCAACTTAGCAATCTAAATGTAAAACAAATATTTTCAGAAGCAACAAACATCGAAATAGAAGAAAACATAAAAAAAATAACTCTAAAAAATGGACAAGAAATAAAAGCAAAAGCAATTATCCTAGCAATAGGAAGAAGACCTAAAAAACTAGAAACAACAAATTCACAAGGACTTGAAGGAAAAGGAATAAGCTTTTGTTCACTTTGCGATGGAAATTTATATAAAAATGAAGACGTCTCAATCGTTGGAGCAGGAAACAGTGCTCTAGAAGAATCACTATATCTATCAGATATCTGCAAAACAGTAACTATTATAAACAGAGGAAACAACCTAAAAGGAGATAAAGTTCTAATAGATAGAGTAAATGAAAAAGAAAACATAAAAATTATCAACAACAGCACCATAGAAAAATTCAATGAAGAAGAAAGTATTTTGAAATCAATTACAATCAAAGAAAAAGACCAAGAAAGAACTCTAGACACTAAAGCTTGTTTCATATTTATAGGATATGAACCTGCTACAAATTTTCTAAAAAACCTTGATATTTTAGATGAAAAAGGGTATATTATTGTAGATGAACAAAAAAAGACACCTATAAAAGGTATTTATGCTGCTGGAGACACAATAAAAAAAGATGCCTTTCAAATAGTAACAGCAACTTCAGACGGAGCACTCGCAGCAATTTCTTGTATAAAGGATTTAAAAGAGGTGTAATATGAAATTAAACAATCATGGCTGGGGACTAATGGCTTTTCTAATCTTAGCATTCGTTATTCTAATGGTAATATTCCTAGTCGCTGGAGAAATAGTAAACATATCAAAATTATATTAAAAGCAAGAAAAAAAGAGGAGTAAACTATTAATATTTAAAGAGAGTCTATGTATGGTGTAAATAGATAATAAAGATAGTTGAAGGTAGCTTTTTTAGCAGATTATCCGAAACCAAGTAAGATAATCCGTAAGGCAAACGTTATAGCCAAATAAGATAATAGAAATATTATAAAATAAGGTGGTACCACGAGCTCTTCGTCCTTTGGATGAAGGCTTTTTTTATAAAAAACAAAAGGAGATGGAAAAATGTTAGAAAAAAAATACAATCACAAACAAGTAGAAAAAGGAAAATACAAAACATGGATGGAAAATAAATATTTTGAATGTGGAGACAAATCAAAAGAACCTTACTGTATAGTAATACCACCCCCAAACGTAACAGGACGCCTTCATCTAGGCCATGCTTGGGATACAACAATTCAAGATATTCTAATAAGATATAAAAGAATGGATGGATACGATGCTCTATGGCTTCCAGGAATGGATCATGCAGCAATAGCAACAGAAGCTAAAGTAGTAGCAAAACTAAAAAGTGAAGGAATAGATAAATACCAGCTAGGAAGAGAAGGTTTCTTAAGAAAAGCCTGGGAATGGAAAGAAGAATACGCAGAAAACATAAGGAATCAGTGGGCAAAACTAGGGCTATCACTAGACTATAGAAAAGAAAGATTCACCCTTGACGAAGGTCTGTCAAATGCCGTAGAAGAAGTTTTTATAAAACTGTATAACGAAGGATTAATCTACCGAGGAGAAAAAATAATAAACTGGGATCCAGAAGCAAAAACAGCCCTTTCAAACGAAGAAGTAATTTATAAAGAAGTAAAAGGAGCCTTTTATCACATAAAATACTACATCGAAGGAGAAGAAACCTTTCTAGAAGTAGCAACAACTCGTCCTGAAACATTACTCGGAGATACCGCAGTAGCAGTAAACCCTAAAGACACAAGATATCAAAAATACATAGGTAAAAATGTAATTTTACCAATTTTAAACAAAAATATTCCAGTAATCGCAGATGAACATGCTGATCCAGAATTTGGAACAGGAGTAGTTAAAATAACACCAGCACACGATCCTAATGACTTTGAAGTAGGAAATAGACATAACTTAGAAAGAATAAATGTTCTAAATGAAGACGGAACAATGAATGAAAATGCTGGAAAATATCAAGGATTAGATAGATTTACTGCAAGAGAACAAATAGTAAACGATCTTCAAAAACAAGATTTACTAATCAGGATAGAAGAAATAACCCACAATGTTGGACACTCTGAAAGAACTGGGGTAATGGTTGAACCTTACTTATCCAAACAATGGTTTGTAAAAATGCGTCCACTCGCAGATAGAGTATTAGAAAATCAAAAAAACAAAGACAAAAAAGTAAACTTTGTACCTGAAAGATACGAAAAAACAATGAATCACTGGATGGAAATAACTTACGATTGGTGCATTTCAAGACAACTTTGGTGGGGTCACAGAATTCCAGCATGGTATAAAGACGATGAAATATACGTAGGAAAAGCAAAACCAGAAGGCGAAGGTTGGAAACAAGACGAAGACGTATTAGATACTTGGTTCTCAAGTGCACTTTGGCCGTTTTCAACACTAGGCTGGCCAGAAGATACCCAAGATCTAAAAAGATACTATCCAAATAACGTATTAGTAACAGGATACGATATCATACCATTCTGGGTAAACAGAATGACTTTCCAAGGACTACATTTTACAAACACAAGACCATTCAAAGATTGCTTAATCCATGGACTTATAAGAGATAAACAAGGAAGAAAAATGTCAAAATCACTAGGAAATGGTGTAGATCCAATGGATGTAATAGAAAGTTACGGCGCAGATGCCCTAAGATTTTTCCTAACAACAAATACAGCACCAGGAATGGATTTAAGATACGATGAAGAAAAAGTAAAATCAACTTGGAACTTCATAAACAAACTATGGAACGCCTCAAGATTTGTACTTATGAACATAGAAAACATAAATCCAACCAATGAAAACCTATCTATCGAAGATAAATGGATTCTTACCAAACTAAACAAAACAATTAAAAATGTAAGAACAAATATGGAAAAATATGAATTTAACAACGTAGGAAATACTCTTTATAAATTCATTTGGGAAGATTTCTGTGACAACTATATAGAACTTACCAAACCAAAACTAGAAAATCAAACAACAAAAACAGTTCTTCTAGAAGTTTTAACCAAAATAATAAAAATGCTTCATCCATTTATGCCTTATGTTACTGAAGAAATCTACCAAAAACTACCAGTAAAAGAAACAAGTAGTATTATGATAAGTTCTTATCCACAAGAAAACAAACAAGAAATATTTAAAGAAGAAGAACAAAAACTAGACAAAGTAATTGAAGACATAACCAATATAAGAAATCTAAAAGTAACAAATAACATAACAAAAGAAGCAAGTATCAATTTAAAAACAGACAAAGAAGTAGAAGAAATCTACAAAAACATGTTAAAAGTAAAAGAAGAAAATTTATTCTCACCAAAAGAAGGAGAAAAATATTCATATGAATCAAACTACATAGCAATAGATTTCTATCAAAAAGGAAAAGAAATTAACAAAGAATTGTTAATAAATGAAATAGAAAAATTACAAGCTTCTATAACTAAAAGACAAAAACTTCTATCAAACGAAAATTATGTAAATAAAGCTCCTCAAAATGTAGTAGAGCTAGATAGACAAAAATTAAAAGAAGAACAAGACAAACTAGAAAAATTAAAAGAACAATTATAAAACAAAAAAATAACAAATTAAAGAAATAAAACAAGGAGTTGAGAATAACATAGATAAATTTCCAAATAGATTATCATAGAGATTAACAGAAGATAAAAGTAAACAACTTTTGGTCAAAAAATTTGACCAAAAAAGAAACACGTGAGGAAAATATAACAAACTAAGATTTTTCACAGAACAGGGTGTTGCTATACTTGCTACTATATTAAAATCAAAAGTACCATAAATGAAAAAATACAAAAAATGAAAAAAGTATGAAACGTAACAATTGATAAAAGTTTTAAGATGAAATAATAAATTTTGTTTATACCAATATTTATGTTTCATCTTTTTCTTTTGATCAAATCTTCTAAATGGTCATTTTACATCTTATTTTATTTAGTTTATAGTGCTTTTGGAGGTGAATAAAATGGCTTTTTACACCGCAAGATACGATGCTGGATTTAAAAATGCTATTGGATGTGAATCTCAAAAAGATTTGCTTAAATATTTTTTAGAAAAGACCTTAGATTTAAGTATTGAAGAACTAGTACTTGATCCAAAAGAACTTGAAAAACCAAATATTAAAATAAAGACTAAAACACTAGATGTCCTTGTTAAAACAAAAACTGAAACTATTAACTTAGAAATAAACAATGGATATTACAATTCTCTTCCTATAAGAAACTTTGCTTATATCTCATCAGTTTTTTCAAATAGTGTGTTTAAAGGTGACGACTATTTAGATACTAAAATGCATATTCAGCTTAATATAACATGGGGACTAGGAATAGAAAAAGATATCAAGTCTTGTTACGTGATGTATGATAAAGATAACAATAAATGTTACTGTGATAAACTTAAAATAATAGAAATAAACATGGATAAAATAATGAATATGTGGTATCATGGAGATAAGAAAAAGGCTCTAGAGTATAAATATTTTTTAATGTTAGATTTAGAGCCAAAAGATTTAGATGTGGTATGCAAAGGAGATAGAATGATGGAAAAGTACAAAGAAAAGATAGAAAAACTAAATGAAGATCCAGAGTTTATAGAGGTAGTCTCGAAAGAAAAAGACGCAGAAATGGTACATAATACTCTAATTAAAGAAGGATATGAACAAGGAATTGAAGTTGGAATGAGTCAAGGTTATGAACAAGGTTCAACTAATGAAAAGTATGAAATAGCAAAAAATATGCTTAATAAAGGTATGAATATAAGTACAATATCTGAATGTACTGGTCTTTCTAAAGAAGAAATAGAAGAGCTCATCTAAAAAAATAGAAGAGTTCTTTTATTTATAAGTTTAAATCATCTAAATAATAAAAAAATATCAAATATATTATTTTGATAAACTTAATTAGACAAATTAATAAATTTAGCTTATATCGAAAGTGGTGAATTCTTATGAACGAAATAATAACAAAAGATAATATAAAAATAGAAGATCTAATATATAAAATCAGAGGCAAACAAGTAATGCTTGATTCTGACCTAGCTATGCTTTATGGTTGTAAAAATGGGACAAAATCTATAAACTTGGCAGTAAAAAGACATATCAATAGATTCCCAGAAAGATTTATGTTTAGATTAACAGAAGAAGAATCAAAAATTTTTTGGTTTTAATCTGAAACCAAAAAAAATACTGTAGAAACTCGTGGAAGAAAATATAATAGAACATATGTGTTTAAGAGCAAGGAGTAGCGATGCTAAGTTCAATATTAAGAACACCTGTAGCAGAAGAAATAAGTATAAAAATAATGGATGCATTCGTAGAAATGAAAAAATATATAGCAACAAATAATTATAGTAACAGATTATCTAATATAGAAACAAAAATAATAGATCACGATAATAAATTTGATATCATATTCAAAAAACTAGATAATAACAAAATAAATAATCACATCTTCTTCGAAGGACAAATATACGATGCTTACTCTCTAATGATTGATATATTATCAAAAGCCAAAGAAGAAATAATAATCATAGATAATTACGCAGGAAAAAAGCTATTTGATTTATTAAGAAACATCCAGGTTCCAATAAAAGTATACAGTAAAAATTTAAACAAAGAGTTGATTAAAAATATAATAGTCAGTACCACAACATAACAGCACTCACTAGCAATGCTTTTCATGATAGATTTATAATTATAGACAAAAAGCTTCTATATCACTGTGGTTCATCATTCAAAGACATCATTCAAAGATCTAGGAAAAAAATGCTTCGCAATAAACTTAATTGAAGACAAAACAATCCTTACTAACATACTAAAACATTTAAATGTATTACAATACTAATAATATTTTTTGACCTACTAATTAATTCAAGTATTTACAAGTAAGTAAGTGCAAAAATCAAAAATTGATAAAAAAAGATTGAAATAATCTATTCTTCATAATATATTAAAGTAAAGAAAGTAGAAAACAAATGATTGTATCAAAATTGATACTGCAACTTTTCTATAATAAATAAAATCACGTTCATTATTAATACAATGAACCAAAAGGAGTAGAAAACTATGAAAAAACTATCTAAAAAACAAAACAAATGTTCGTCTGGGGGGGGGGGGGCAAATTTAACTAAAACCTCTATAGAAAAAGGCGATAATAAGAGGAAAATAATAACAATTCTATTACTTGTAATATTACTTATGCTTTCTGTGGGCATAAGTTTTGCTGTGTGGAATTATGGTTTTATAGGAAGTGCAAATACAATAAATACAGGAGATGTATCACTAGAGTTTTTAGAAAGCAACAGCAATATAATAAGTATAGAAAATGCTCTTCCAATAAGTGATACAGATGGAAAAAACCAAAGTGAAACATTTGATTTTTCAGTTAAAACAACAACAAGTAAACCAATAGATATAACATATGGAGTATATTTAGAAAAATTAAGTGTAGATACAAATATGACAGCATTAACAGATGATGAAGTAAAAGTATATCTAACAGATTATGAAGGGAACGTTTTGTTAAATCCGACAAAAATAAGTGATTTAAATAGTGAAAAGATGATATATGCAGATACAAACACACATGATGGAACAACAAGAGAGATAAGTAAGAAGTTTAAATTAAGAGTATGGTTAGATAGTAAAGTAGAAGCAAGTAAATTCTATGATGAAAATACACAGACAGTAAAAAAATATCAATATAAATTTAAAGTAGGAGTAAAAACAAGGGATAACTTAGATATAAGTGGGGCAAATGTACCAGTATTAACAAGTAATATGATTGCAGTATATTATGATGAAGATGCAGAGGTATGGAAAAAAGCAGATAGTACAAATAATAGCAAAACATACAAATGGTATGATTATAACGATAAGATGTGGGCAAATAGTGTAACAGTAAGTGAAACCAATAGAAGTACATATAAAAATGCAAGTCCAGGTACAACAATACCAATGGATGATATTTTAACAATGCAAGTATGGATACCAAGATATAAGTATAAAGTATGGAATTATAATGCTGATGGAACAGTAACAAGTGAACCTCAAGAAATAGAAATAACTTTTGAAAATGGAACAGAAACAACTGGAGAAATATCATGTACTGATAGTATATCAGGAACAGATGGAGATCCATCTGAAACCTGTAAATTAAAAAGTACAAATGCTACATGTACAGATAGTACTTGTAATGGTAAAACATATAATCATCCAGCCTTTACATTTGGATCTCAAGAACTAGAAGGAATGTGGGTAGGAAAATTTGAAACAACAGGAACAATAAGCGATATAACAATAAAACCAGATGTACAAAGTTTAAGAAGTCAAAAAGTAAGTTCGTTTGAAACTAACATAATGGCAATGAATGATAGTGGCAACAAATATGGATTTGCATCTACAGATGATACTCATATGATGAAAAACCAAGAATGGGGAGCAGTAGCATACCTATCACACTCAAAATATGGAATAAATAAAGAAATAAATATAAATAATAGTTCTTCATACTATACAGGAAGAAGCGGAGGAAATGTCGGAGGACAAACACCGATAAATGGTACATATACTGATCAAACATCAACTACTACGTATAATAGTTATGGTTTCTATACCTATGATGGATACTTATTAAATTACAATACAAATACCAAAAGTTCGACAAAAGATATGAGTAAAGTTGCATCAACAACAGGAAATATCTATGGAATATATGATATGTCAGGTGGTGCTTGGGAATATGTAATGGGTAACATAGTATCAAATGATGGAACAACAATGATGGCAGGATATAGTAACACAGGAGATTATGTAGGATATCACTCAGGATACACTGGAATTCTATATGAAAGTGTAACATATACAAGTTATACAGGAATAGCTTATCCAGAAAATAAATACTTAGATAAATATAGTTTTGGAACAAGTATTACCCAAAAGAAAAGAAGTAAATTAGGAGATGCAGTAAAAGAAGTAACAGCAACATCGGGGGCAGGTTGGTATTCGGATTATGGATATGTAGCATTTGCTCCGCGCCCTTGGTTCGGACGT
Organism: Bacilli bacterium; assembly: GCA_051872415.1. Lineage (GTDB taxonomy): Bacteria > Bacillota_I > Bacilli_A > RF39 > UBA660 > UMGS1449. The sequence continues at coordinate 20,286 of JBJEDW010000061.1, read as the reverse complement.
GGCGGTGGCTGCGACTCTGGGGCTAGCGCTGGCGTGATGAGCTCGGACTACTACCCTGGTGATGCCGACGGTTTCCTCTCGGCTCGCGTGGTTGTCCTTGTGCCCTAGCATAGTCCGTTAGGACTATGCCCCTTTCGGACGACTGTCCAATTTTTGCAAGGCAAACAACAATAACACTATTTTTCCTAGATTTTAGTTTACTAAAATCAGGCGAAAATAGTGATACAATATAATATAATAAAGCACAAGGCAAGCGGGCTTTTCCCGCCAGGGTCCCGATTGCCTTCCGCTTCGCAAGAAGTGGCAAGGAATATGGTCTTAACATTTGTTAAGATAGGTGAAAGTTTGTAAAGTGTCTCGTTCTGCTTCGAACCCTTGGTTCATACGTGGCGGTAACTACAACAATGGGGCTAACGCAGGCGTGATGAACTCGAACAACAACAACGGTAATGCCAACAGTAACAACTCGGCTCGCGTGGTTGTCCTGGTGCCCTTTGGATTACTAAATAATATGGTGAGAGATTTAGTTCAAGGATTAAATACAAAGCTAATTTAGTAAAGAGCTTTTACCTTTCTTGCAAGTGCAAGAAAAAAATAAAAAACGATAGTTTAGAGCTAGTAACAATATGTGAAAGTTAGAAACTACAGATAATGCTATAGAGAATTTATTCTCTTTAGCATTATTTTAGTATTAACAAGTTTTCGCTTTAGTTGCGCTGGATAAAAAAAGTAAAAGGAGTAAAAACATGAGTAAAACATACGAAAAATATTTAAAATTAAAAAGAAATAATGAAAAAATAATATATTTATTTAAAAGTGGAATATTCTACATAGCGCTCGCTGAAGATGCTATTTTCCTAAATAAAAAATTTGAATTTAAATTAAGCAATTTCAATAATGAAATAAAAAAATGTGGTTTTCCTGTTAAATCCATAAAAAAATACCAAGAAATGTTTAAAGAAAATAAAATAAAATATGAAATAGTAAAAGAAAGTGATAAAGATTCTATAATTAAAATTTTAGAAAAGGTAGATATCAATAACTTAACCCCACTAGAAGCCCTTAATATAATCGGAAGGTTAAAAGAAAAACTATGAATAAAGAATTTGAAAAGTCCATTATTTACAATAGATATATAGATTTATTTTATTATTCATATAACATAATGAAAAAATTTCCAAAATATGAACGTGATGTTTTATGCAGTGATATTAGAAAAATATTAGAAAAAGGATATAAATATCTGATTTATGCTTACAACGAAACCAAAATAAACCTCAAATTAGGTTACCTAAAAGAAATTTCATCAAATATAAAAGTTATTTCTTTTTATATAAGAGTATCGTATAAAGAAAAATATATTTCCATTAAAAATTACGAAGCTTGGTCAAGAAAAATAAATGCAGTAGATAAAAACTTAGATAACTGGATAGGACTATGCCAAAAAAGATTAAAGTAAAGTATGACGAAAAACTTGAGTTTACTAATTTATATAATGCTTTCTATAGAGCTCGTGACGGTAAAATAAATAAAAAAGAAATAATAAACTTTGAACAAAACTTAGAAAGTAATTTAGTATCTATATATGATGAACTCTTAAATTTAACTTACACACCTTCAAAATATAGAGAATTTACAATTTATGAACCAAAAGAAAGATTAATAAAAGCACTTCCGATCAAAGATAGAGTTATTCATCAGTGGTATGTAGAAGAATTTTTAAAACCATACATGGTTCCTAAGTTCATAAATGACACTTATGCTTGTATAATAGGAAGAGGAACTCACAAATCATACCAAAAGATAAAACACTATATGAGATGTATGAGAAAAGAATATGGTGATTATTATATAATAAAGCTTGATATTAAAAAGTATTTTTTCAGCATTGATAGAGAAACCTTATATAACATTTTGAAGAAAAACTTTAAAGACAAAAAATTTTTAAAGCTTACAAAAACAATAATCGGAGACTTTAACGAAAAAGGAATACCAATCGGCAATTACACAAGTCAGTACTTTGCTAATATTTATTTAAACGAACTTGATCACTACATAAAATTTGGTTTAAGAATAAAGTGCTACTGTAGATATATGGATGATTTTGTTATTTTAGTAAAAGATAAAAAAACTGCTAAAGAAGTTCTAAAAAAAATAGAAAAGTTTTTAATAGAAACCTTAAAACTAGAATTAAATAAAAAAAGTAAATATTATCCTTCTAAAAAAGGTTGTGATTTTTGTGGATACATAATCCATGAAGATTATGTACTATTAAGAAAAAGAAACAAAAAAACCATTATAAAGAAAATAAAAACATGGAATAATTTATACGAGCAAGAAAATTTAGATATTACAAAAGTTGAAATGAGTATTGCATCTTTTCTTGGACATATTAAATATGCGGATAGTTATCATTTCAAAAACAAATGTTTTAATAAAATGAAATTTAAATCTTCATACAATAATCAAAATTGCATATCATAACAATGTATACAAAATTTACCAAAAACGATTGACAAACTAAAGGTAAAATGATATATTACTATCGTTGAATTTTATTGGGTTTACTAGCTAAACCTAATAAAAATTAAGAAAAATGATACACCTGGATATGTGTGTGGAAAGGAGAAGTTATGCCAACAATAAATCAATTAGTAAGAAAGAAGAGAAAAGACAAAACAAGAAAGTCTAAATCTCCAGTACTTGGAATTAGAATGAACACATTACAAAAGAAAGCTACTAATACTGCATCACCACAAAAACGTGGAGTATGTATTCGTGTAGGAACAAAAACACCAAAAAAACCAAACTCAGCATTAAGAAAATATGCACGTGTACGTTTATCAAACGGTAAAGAAGTAGATGCTTATATTCCTGGAGAAGGACATAATCTTCAAGAACACAGCGTTGTATTAATTCGTGGTGGACGTGTAAAAGACCTTATCGGTGTACGTTATCATATTGTTCGTGGAACAATGGATACACAAGGCGTTAAAGATCGTAAAAAAGCTCGTTCAAAATACGGAACAAAAAAAGGAAAATAAAATAAGTAAAAAATAATATAAAGGAGGAAAACAAAGTGCGTAAAAAAAGAGCAGTTAAAAGAGATGTTTTACCAGATCCTATATATAAATCAAAAGTTGTTACAAAGTTAATAAACTCAATGATGATAGATGGAAAAAGAGGTAAGGCTGAAAAAATACTTTACAGTGCTTTTGATATGATAAAAGAAAAAACTGGAAAAGAACCAATGGAAGTATTTAACCAAGCACTTGAAAACATAAAACCAGCTTTAGAAGTTAAATCACGTCGTGTTGGAGGTTCTAACTATCAAGTTCCAATTGAAGTATCAAACGAAAGATCTCAAACTCTAGGACTTAGATGGTTAATAAATTATGCTAGATTACGTGGTGGTCATGGAATGGCTGAAAATCTAGCAAATGAAATAATTGACGCATCAAATAACACAGGTGCAGCAGTTAAAAAACGTGAAGATACTCACAAAATGGCCGAAGCTAACAAAGCATTCGCTCATTATAAATGGTAGGAAAGGAAATAAAATATGGCAAGAGAAACTAGTTTAGAAAAAACAAGAAACTTTGGAATCATGGCTCACATAGATGCCGGAAAAACAACAGCAACAGAACGTATTTTATTCCATACAAAGAAAATTCATAAAATTGGAGAAACTCATGATGGAGCATCTCAAATGGACTGGATGGAACAAGAAAAAGAACGTGGTATTACAATCACATCCGCTGCAACAACAGCATTCTGGAAAGGATATAGATATAATATCATCGATACTCCAGGACACGTAGACTTCACAGTAGAAGTACAACGTAGTTTAAGAGTACTAGATGGAGCAGTATTATTACTTGACTCAAATGCTGGAGTAGAACCACAAAGTGAAACAGTATGGAGACAAGCAAACGAATATCAAGTTCCTAGAATTATCTTCTCAAACAAAATGGATAAATTAGGAGCAGATTTCTATATGAGCTTACAAAGTGTTAAAGATAGACTTGGAGCAAACACTGCAGCAATAGAACTTCCTATTGGAGCAGAATCTGAATTTAATGGAATAATTGATCTTATTACAATGAAAGCTTATCACTATGATGGTGGAGCAGAAGAAAATCCAGAAGAAATCGCTATTCCAGAAGACATGAAAGAAAAAGTAGAAGAATATAGAACAACAATGCTTGAAGCAATTGCAGAATTCGATGACGAATTAATGGAAAAATATCTTGAAGGAGAAGAAGTATCAGTAGAAATGATTAAACGTGCAATTAGAACAGGAGTTCTAAAAGCAGAATTCTTCCCATTCATGTGTGGTACAGCCCTTGGAAACAAAGGAGTAAAATTGCTACTTGATGCAGTAATTGATTACTTACCATCTCCACTTGATATACCTGCAATAAAAGGAATAAACTCAAAAGGAGAAGAAGACGAAAGACATCCTTCAGACACTGAACCATTTAGTGCCTTAGCATTTAAAGTAATGACAGATCCATTTGTAGGACGTTTAACTTTCTTTAGAGTTTATTCAGGAAAATTATCAAGTGGTTCATATGTTCTAAATAGTACTAAAAATGTAAAAGAAAGAATAGGACGTATCCTCCAAATGCATGCCAACGATAGAACAGAAATATCTGAAGTATTTACTGGAGATATCGCTGCAGCAGTAGGACTAAAAAATACCACAACTGGAGATACTTTATGTGATGAAAAGAAACCAATCATTCTAGAATCAATCGAAGTACCAGATCCAGTTATTGAACTTGCAATTGAACCAAAATCAAAAGCAGATCAAGATAAAATGGCTTTAGCACTACAAAAGCTAGCAGAAGAAGATCCAACATTCAGAGTTCATACTGATACAGAAACTGGTCAAACAATAATTGCCGGTATCGGAGAACTTCACTTAGACGTACTAGTAGATCGTATGAAAAGAGAATTCCACGTAGAAGCAAACGTAGGTAAACCACAAGTTGCTTACCGCGAAACTCTAACAGCTACTGGAGAATGTGAAGGTAAATACATTAAACAATCTGGTGGACGTGGACAATATGGACATGTTTGGATTAAATTCGAACCAAATCATGACAAAGGTTATGAATTTGTTGACGAAATTGTTGGTGGTGTAGTTCCAAGAGAATACATCCCAGTAGTAGATAAAGGACTTCAAGATGCTCTTAAAACAGGAGTACTTGCAGGATTCCCAATGATTGATGTAAAAGCAACTCTTTACGATGGATCATACCATGATGTAGACTCAAGTGAAATGGCTTTCAAAATTGCAGCATCTTTAGCACTTAAAGAAGCTAAAAACAAATGTAAACCAGTAATACTTGAACCAATCATGAAAGTAGATATCGTAGTACCAGAAGAATACTTTGGTAATGTAATGGGGGATATAACATCAAGACGTGGAAAACCTCTATCACAAGAATCACGTGGAAACTCAATCAAGTTTTCAGCAATGGTTCCACTATCAGAAATGTTTGGATATGCAACATCAATTAGATCAAATACTCAAGGTAGAGGAACATTCCAAATGGTACCAGATCATTATGAAGAAGTACCAAAATCAATTGCCGAAGAAATTATCAAAAAAAGTGGTAATTAATTAAAAAAAAGGTAGAAACAGTTGAAAAAAATTCAATTGTTAGATACAATATAAAATGAAATAAAAAAAGGAGGAAATAAAAAATATGGCAAAAGAAAAATTTAACCGTAGTAAACCACATGTTAACATTGGTACAATCGGTCACGTAGACCACGGTAAAACAACTCTAACTGCTGCTATCACAAAAGTTTTAGCAGAACAAGGAGGAGCAAACTTTGTAGACTATGCAAACATTGATAAAGCACCAGAAGAAAGAGAACGTGGTATTACAATTAATACTGCACACGTTGAGTATGAAACTGAAAAAAGACATTATGCTCACGTAGACTGCCCAGGACATGCCGATTATGTTAAAAACATGATCACTGGAGCAGCACAAATGGATGGAGCTATCTTAGTTATCGCAGCTACAGATGGACCAATGGCTCAAACAAGAGAACATATCCTATTATCACGTCAAGTTGGAGTACCAAGAATGGTAGTATTCTTAAACAAATGTGATATGGTAGACGATCCAGAATTACTTGAATTAGTAGAAATGGAAGTAAGAGATCTACTTAACGAATACGGATTTGAAGGAGATGAAACTCCAATCATTACAGGTTCAGCTCTTAAAGCTCTTGAAGGAGACGCTAACTACGTTGAAAAAATTAAAGAACTTATGGATGCAGTTGACGAATGGATTCCAACTCCAGAACGTGATACTGAAAAACCATTCCTAATGAGTATCGAAGACGTATTCACAATTACAGGACGTGGAACAGTTGTTACAGGTCGTGTAGAACGTGGAAAATTAAACCTTAACGACGAAGTTGAAATCGTTGGAATTAAACCAACTAAAAAGACAGTTGTTACAGGAATCGAAATGTTCAAAAAATCTTTAGATTATGCTGAAGCTGGAGACAATGCCGGAGTATTACTTCGTGGAATCTCTAGAGAAGAAGTTGAACGTGGACAAGTACTTGCTAAACCAGGTTCAGTTACTCCTCACAAAAAATTCACTGCTGAAGTATATGTATTATCTAAAGAAGAAGGTGGACGTCATACTCCATTCTTCGCAAACTACCGTCCACAATTCTACTTCAGAACAACAGATGTTACTGGTGTAATCGAATTACCTGCAGGTGTTGAAATGGTTATGCCTGGAGACAATGTTAACATGACTGTAGAATTAATTCACCCAATCGCAATTGAAAAAGGAACTCAATTCTCAATTCGTGAAGGTGGTAGAACAGTTGGAGCAGGTGTAGTTTCTGAAATTGTTGAATAATAACTAAAAGGCGATTATATCGTCTTTTTTTGTGTCATAGGAAAGTCACCATAAATTGTTAAAAGATAATGGGTTTAGCATTATAGGCTTAGACTATATAGCAATTATTAGAAATAGTTGTAAAAAAGTATATGGTTTTAATGATATTAAATACAAAACTAACTATCTTAAAGAATTATAAATTTATTTTAAATATAAAATTTTAAAAGATAGTGTGCTATAATTCTTATAGCAGTTAGGAAGTGATATGATGATTGAAACAGATGAAAAAATATCAGAGTTGAGACCTATGATGAAAATTAACGAATTAGTTCCGTATTTAAAAAGAAAAAATATTAAGTTTGAAAAAATTAGTGAAAAGGATGCAGAAGAGTATTTAAGAAATAACAATAACTATTATAACTTAACCTCATATAAAAATAATTTTTTGAAATATCCATCTCCAGCAGGTGAATATGAAGGATTATATCAAGATTTAGATTTTGCTTATCTTAAAGATATGGCTATTATAGATCATAGAGTTAGACTATTATTCTTTAAAATAATTATTGATATTGAACATTATTTAAAAATAAGAATATTAAATTTAATTGAAAACATAGAAGAAGAAAATGGCTATAAATCTGTTAACATGTATTTAGAAAGAGATTTCAATGATAAAAAGTTTCCTAAAAAAGTGCATAATAGTATTTTTAAAAAAGTAGGAAGTGAATATTATAAAAAAATTTTTTCTAAATACGATATAGATAAGAATCAACAATTAGAAAATATTCCTGTATGGGAATTTCTTGAAATAATTACATTTGGTGAATTAGTTAATTTTTATGAATTTTTTTCTAAAGAATATAATTTAGAGAATGAACTTAAAAACATATTTATTTTAAGAGAAGTAGTAAAACTTAGAAATGCAGTAGCTCATAATTCTTGCGTTTTATCAGAACTAGATAAAAAAGATAATCTACATAGAGCGGATACATTAGTTATTAATTATTTAAGAGAATGTGGAGTAGGTAAAGAAACAAGAAACAATAAATTGAGTAATTCCAGAATAAGGCAAATGACTTATGCGTTATATATGTTTAATGAAATAGTAACTAGCAAGGGTATTAAGGAAAATGTAAAAGAAGACATTAATGAATTGTTTTTTGGAAGAATAATTCGTCATAAAGAGTATTATAATAATAATGGACTATTGAAATCTGTATATTTATATTTTAAAAAAATCATTGAAAAAAATTATAATGTAAACTCAGATTAAAATAGTTTGACATGATCATTAATATATGGTATTATGATTATGCAAGGAAAAAATGGTAATACATTTTTGCAAGGGCACTATCTAGCGGTAGAGCCCTATTTTTCATTTTTGATTATGTAATAAGAGAGTGCAGTTTCTTTTTTTTTATAATTTTTTAGTTCAAATCCAAAGTTTACCAATTTTCGTGATATAATTGAAATATAAATTGATTGGTAGGTGTAATGATGGGAGTATATGAAAGTGAAGCAAGATTAGAAGATCGTATGATAGATCAACTTGCAAAGCAAGGGTATTCTAAAGTAGTAATAAATGATGTTAATGAATTAGAACAAAATTTTAGAGAACAAGTCAATATTCATAACAAAATAGAACTTAAAGGTAAAAATTTAAGTGATAAAGAATTTGAAAGATTAATGGTTAAAATATCTGGTAAAGGTGTTTTTCAATCGGCAAAAGAATTAAGGCAAAAACAGGATATTCAAAGAGATGATGGAAGTATTGTTTATATTGAATTATTTAATACAAAAGATTGGTGTAAGAATATATTTCAAGTAACTCATCAAACTACTGTCGAAGGAAAATATACAAATAGATATGATGTAACTATTTTAATAAATGGATTACCTTTGGTTCAAGTTGAATTAAAGCGTAGAGGTATTGATATGAAAGAAGCCTTTAATCAAATTAAGAGATATAAAAGGCATTCATATCAAGGCTTATATAAATTTATTCAATTATTTGTAATAAGTAATGGAGTAGAAACTAAATATTTTGCAAATGGAGATCAAGAGTTAAATTATGGATTTACTTTTTATTGGACTGATATAAATAATGATAGAATTAATAACTTAGAACAATTTTGTGTGTTTTTCTTAGACAGGTGTCATATAGGAAAAATGATAGCAAGATATATGATTGTTAATGAAACAGAAAAAACATTGATGGTAATGAGACCTTATCAAGTATATGCAGTTGAAAATATTGTATCTCGTGCATTAGATACAAGTAATAATGGTTATGTATGGCATACAACTGGTTCTGGTAAAACAATTACTTCTTTTAAAACAAGCCAAATTCTTTCTTTAGAACCTTCTATCAATCAAGTATTCTTTTTAGTAGATAGAAAGGACTTGGATAAACAAACATTAGATGAATTTAATAAATTTGACCCAGGTTGCGTTGACATGACTAATCAAACTGATAAATTAATAGAGCAGATTAAAGATAGTTCTAAGCAATTAATTATAACTACAATTCAAAAAATGGCTAATGCTTGTACTAATCCTAAATATGCACATATTATGGAAAAATATAAAGATTTAAAAACAGTATTCATAATAGATGAATGTCATAGATCACAATTTGGTGATATGCATAAACAGATTTCTAAAACATTTAGTAAAGCGCAATACTTTGGATTTACTGGCACTCCTAGATTTAAAGAAAATCCATCACAAGATGGTAGAAGTACTGCTGATATATTCGAAAAATGCTTACATACATACTTAATAAAAGATGCTATTAAAGATGAAAATGTATTAGGATTTAATGTTGACTATATAAAGTTTATGGAAGCAAATACAGTTGCGTTAGAAGAAGACATTATGGTGGAAGGGATAGATACAGATGAAGTATTCTTAGCATATGAAAGAGTAGGCTTAATTGCTCAACACATTATTGATCATCATAATATTAAAACAAGAGATAGAAAATATAATGCATTATTTACTGTATCTTCAATACCATTACTAATAAAATATTACGATGCTTTTAAAAAGATAAATCATGATTTAAAAATAGGAGCAATATTTACTTGCGGAGCAAATGAAGATTTAGATAAAAATCCAGAACATTCAAGAGAAGTATTAGATAGATATATGGAAGATTATAACAAAATATTCAACACAAATTTCTCTACTCATAATTTTGATGGTTATTTTAGAGATATATGCAAAAGAATAAAAAATACAGAAATTGATATAGTTATAGTTGTTAATATGTTATTAACTGGATTTGATGCTAAAAGATTAAATACTTTATATGTTGATAAACCACTTAAATATCATGATTTAATTCAGGCATTTTCAAGAACAAATAGAGTTGAATCTGAAACAAAACCATTTGGGAATATAGTTTGTTATAGAACCACTAAAGCTAGAGTAGATGAAGCTGTTAAATTATTCTCTCAAACTGATAGTATTGATACTGTAATAATGGCACCATATCCTGTTTATTTAGATAAATTTAATAAAGCTGTAGATAAGTTGCTAAGCATTACTCCGACTGTTGATAGTGTTGATGAACTAGAAAGAGAAGAAGATATAAAAGAGTTTATTTTAGCATTTAGAGATGTTGCTAAAATACTTGTTAGCTTAAAAACATTTAATCAATTTGATTTAGATAATGCTGATGATGTTATTAATACTCAAATGTTTGAAGATTATAGAAGTAAATATTATGAGTTATACAGAAAAATTTCTAATGATAAAGAAAAAAGTTCAATTTTAAATGATGTTACATTCTCGCTAGAATTAATTCAAACTGATAGAATTAATGTTTCATATATACTTAATTTAATTAGAAATGTTGATTTAACAAACGAAGACCAAAAGAAACGTGATATTGCAGATATTGAAAGTAAATTAACAAATATTACAGATGATGAATTATTCTTAAAAGCTGATTTAATTAAGAGCTTCTTAAAATCTATATTACCTGCACTAAAAGAAGCTGATTCAATAGATGCTGCTTTCAATGACCATATGAATAAAGAAAGAGAAAAAGAAATTAAAAAATTTGCTTTAAATAATAAAATTAATTTAGATAAATTAAATGAAATAATTAATGAATATGAATATAGCAGTATTTTTCCAGATAAAGAAATAAATGAAGCAATAGATATAGATGATTATTGGGAAAGAAGAATTGTGAAAAATAAAGTAAAAGAATTTATAAAAAATATATTTAAGAAATTTTTATAGGAGGATATTATGTCAAGAGAAGAAAAACAACAATCACAACAAGCAGAACTTCAAAAACAACTTTGGAGTATTGCTAATTCCCTAAGAGGAAATATGGATGCTAATGATTTCAAAAATTATATCTTAGGATTAATATTCTACAGATATTTATCTGAAAATTTAGTTAATTACGTTGAAAATGTAATGTTAAGAAATAAAATGAAATATGCTGACATGTTCAAGGATAAAGAACAAGCACAAGAATTTAAGTCCGATTTAATAGAGGAAGAAAATATAGGTTATTGTATTGAACCAGAATATCTATGGAGTACATTAATTGATAATATTAAAACTGGTAAATTTGATATCTCAATGCTTGCTAAAGCAGTTAATGTTATATCAGAATCTACTTTAGGTAATGAATCAGAAGATGATTTTGAGAATCTATTTGAAGATATGGATTTAAACAACTCTAAATTAGGTAGAGGCGAAGCAGAAAGAACCAAACTAATTTCAACTATTATGTTAAAAATAGATGATATAGACTTTCATTATGAAGATGCGGAAATTGATGTTTTAGGAGATGCATACGAATACTTAATTTCAAACTTTGCTGCATCAGCTGGAAAGAAAGCTGGAGAATTTTATACACCACAACAAGTATCAAGAATTCTTGCAAAATTAGTTACGCTAAATAAATCAAAACTTCAAAATGTATATGATCCTACTTGTGGATCCGGATCGTTACTTTTAAGAGTTGGTAAAGAATGTAAGGTAAGTTCATACTATGGACAAGAATTTAATTCTACAACTTACAACTTAGCTCGAATGAACATGTTATTACATGGAGTTTCATTTAAACATTTTGATATTAAAAACGATGATACTTTAGAAAAACCTAGACATTTAGATATGAAATTTGATGCAATAGTTGCTAATCCTCCATATTCTGCAAAATGGAGTGCTGATCCAAAGTTTATAGAAGATGAAAGATTTAGTGCTTATGGTAAATTAGCACCAAAATCAAAGGCAGATTTTGCTTTTATTCAACATATGATATACCAATTATCAGATAATGGAACTATGGCAGTAGTTCTTCCTCATGGTGTTTTATTTAGAGGAGCGTCAGAAGGAGTAATTAGAAAATATTTAATTGAAGAAAAAAACTATTTAGATGCAGTAATTGGATTACCAGCTAATATATTTTATGGAACAAGTATTCCAACTTGTATATTAGTATTTAAAAAATGCAGAGAAAACGAAGGCAATATTTTATTTATAGATGCTTCTAAAGAATTTGAAGCTGGAAAAAATCAAAACAGATTAAGAGATGAAGATGTTGATAAAATTATTGAAACTTATAAAAATAGAGTTGAGATAGAAAAATATTGCCATGTTGCTCCAATGTCTGAAATAAAAGAAAATGAATATAATTTAAATATTCCTAGGTATGTAGACACATTTGAAGAGGAAGAAGAAATAGATATTAAAGCTATTCAACAAGATCTTAAAGATATTGATAAGCAAATAGCAGAAGTAGATAAAGAACTTAATGTTTACTTAAAAGAACTAGGGTTAGAGGAACTTTAATGATAAAATTAGAATGTGAATTTTCACAATACTTCAAAATGGTTAATAGTGCATTAAGTGATTTTGAATTATATAAAGGTATATTAAGTAATGTTCAGGGAAATGAAAAAGAGATAAAACAAATAAATGGATTTTTATATAATGTTTTAAATTCATTAAAATATTCATTTGTAATGAAAATTGCAAAATTAATAGATAAAAGGGAAGATAAAAGTATATTTAAGTTAATTAACTGTTGCGAAAATCAGAAAGAACAATTTTTAAATGAATTTATTGATGAGTTCTATAATGAAGAAACAAAAATAACAGAAAAAGTTTTAGTAAAAAAAGTAAATGTTTTAGATGATATTAATAATTTTAAATTGGAATTGAATAAATATAGTAAGCAAATAGAAAATATAAAGTCTCAAAGAGATAAAGTTTATGCTCATCAAGATAAAAAATACTTTTATGATAATGGAAAAGTAAACGAAGATTTTAAAATAACCTATAATGATATTGATGAAATTTTAAACCTAATATATAAAAATTTAAATATTTTATCTATTGATTATAATAGAAGAGCGTATTCAAAATTTCCAAGCACAATTGATGAATATCTACATATTATAGAAAGATTATAAAAAACCTTATACAAACATATTTTGCATAAGGCTTTTTTTTAATTGATAGAATTTATTTAATTTTGAAATTTCTAATAGTATTTTTATTTCAAACTGTGACAATACTGATGCAATATAATCCTGCTTCTCTTTTGAATGAACTTTGACTATTATTTTTGAAAATTCTTCTTTATTAATAATAGATGTAGCAGATGTTCCAGCAATAGATTTCATATAATTAGATATAGATTCAATTAAGTAATATACATAATTATAATTAAAATTTTTATTAGGTATAATTGCATTTATTTGTTGATTACATGATCCATCAACTTTTAAAATAGCATTTTTACCTATACTAGCTATACATGTAACTAAAACTGAATTTTTAGGAATAAATTTTCCTTTATCTAAACCTGTATCAGTAATTTTAAAAAATGAATCATTAATATCTCTACTGTCATTAATATCTGTTGGAGTTACCCATGTAATATTACCATTATCCCAATAACTATTTATAGACTTTGATGGAGTAGTTCCAGTAACTATTTTACCTATTTCTTTTATTTTTATTTGTCTTAAATTATATTCATTATAAAAATCTTTAATTAGTCCTTTTTTAAATAACTTAAGGTCTTCAATTTTCTTAGTTTGAAGGTCTATTTTTTTATCTAATAGCGATAGAAAATCGGCTATCTTAAGTTGTTCTTCTTTTGATGGAATATTGCACTCAACACTTTCGATAGTAGACGAACTCAAGCTAGGAACTCCTGTTGATTCATCATATTTTTTCCAATTAACATTTTGAAAAGAATAAAATAAATATTTAGGTATATTAGGTTCATATATATGGGAATAAAATAAAGTGTCAACAGTCCAAAAAGGTGTTTCCATATATTGTGGTTTATTGATTGTCCCTTTTCGTCCTATCAAAACAGATGGTTTATCATATAGGAAAGAATTTGTTTTTCCTATTTGTCCACCAGTTCCTAAAATTGGATAAATACCACTTTCGCATTCAACTTGTTTTTGATCTTTACCACTTTTTATTTTTAAAACATCTTTGTATTTTAGATTTATATATTCATCATTAAATTCTTTAAATCTTAATTTAGGAACATTCATTTTATCACCACTTTTCAAGTCCTTAAGTTTAATACTTGAAAAGTAGTAATTAATTATTCCTATATAATATCTTTGGAAAGGAGAAAGAATTAAATGATTATTAAATCAAGAAAGATACTTTACAAGGATTGGATTTATACGTGGCTTATTGAAAAAAAAGATTATATTAAGGAATCTACTTACGCAAATTATTCAAATAATATTTTTAATCATATAATTCCTAAATTAGGAAATTACACATTAAAAGAGATTAATCATAAGATTATTCAAGATTTTCTTTTAGAGTTGTCTAAAAATGGAAGGAAGGATAAAAAAGGTGGATTATCAGAAAAAACTATTAAAGATATTACAATTATTGTAAAAGGAAGTATTAAAAAAGGGATTAATGAAGGCAAAATAAAACATATAGAATTATCATTTAATTATCCAAAAGATAATAAAGAAAAAAGTATATATATTTTAACAAAACATGAACAAAATAAAATCACTAATTATGTTTTAGATAATAGAAATACAAAAAATATAGGATTTTTAATATCTTTATATTCAGGAATAAGAATTGGTGAACTTTGTGCTTTGCAATGGAAAGATATAGATTTTAAAAATAATAAATTAATAATTTCAAAGACAATTCAAAGAGTGTATATTAAGGACAAAGATAAAAATATTTCTAAGGTTATTATCACAACTCCAAAAACTAAAAATGCTAACAGAGAAATACCTATTAATAAAGATTTTATGGAATTATTAAAGCCTTTAAAAACATCCAAAGAAAACTATATTTTATCTAATAATGATAAATATATTGAGCCAAGAACATATAGAAAATATTTTAATAAGATATTAAATGAATTAAAAATAAAACACTTCAATTTTCATTCTTTAAGACATACATTTGCAACAAATTGTATTTCTTTAGGATGTGATTATAAAACGGTAAGTGAATTGTTAGGACACGCTAATGTTAATATTACTTTAAATTTATATGTTCATCCAAGATATTCTCAAAAGAAAAAATGTATAGATCTAGTAAGCAAAGTATTTCAAGAAAAAGTTAATAAATGACTTTTTCTTTTTGCAATAAATTTTTAAGAAAGTGTGTTATAATTAATATGAATAGTTTAGTATCTATTTATTAAACTTAAGGACTTGAAAAGTGGTGAGATAATGAAACCTAAATTAAGATTTTTAAATTTTAATAATGATTATGAAATTAAAGAAATATCGGATATAACTTATAATGTTTCATCTGGGAAAATATCAAAACAATTAGAAGATGGTGAATATAATGTTTATGGTTCGATGGGAATAATTGGAAAATCTAATTTCTATGATTATACTGGTGAAAAAGTCTTAGTGGCAAGAGTTGGAGCTAATGCTGGTAGTGTTAATAAAATTAATGAAAAATGTTGCATTTCCGATAATACACTAGTTCTTGAACCTAAAAATATTTTAAATGATTATTTGTATTATTCATTATCTCATTATGATCCAAAAAAATTAATATTCGGATCTGGACAACCACTTGTAACTGGTGGACAATTAAAAAAAATAAAATTAGGTGTTCCCAGTAAGGAAGAACAAGTTAAGGTATCCAATTTTCTATCTCTATTAGATAAAAAAATAGAGCTTCAAACTAAGAAAATTGAAGACCTTAAGTTATTTAAATTGTGCTTAAACACCAAATTATTTAAAGGACTTAAAGATACTAAATTAAAAGCAATTTGTGAGTGTAATTCTTCATCAATTAGTCTTTCAGATATTGAAAATGATTATGGAATATATCCTATATATGGTGCTAATGGAGAAATAAAAAAAATAAAAGATTATCAATATGATAGAGAATATTTGGCTATAATAAAAGATGGTGCAGGAGTCGGAAAAACTTTTGTCTGCAACAAAAATAGTTCTATTATAGCAACATTAAATGCTTTAATTTCTAATGATATACCAATATATTATTTTAATGAATTATTAAAGCAAATTAAGTTTAACAAATATATTGTTGGTTCTGGAATTCCACATATTTATTTTAAAGATTATTCAAATGAAAAATTGCATATTCACAATCAAAAAGATAGATCAAAAATAAATGAATTATTTAAAAATATTAATATTAAAACAGAGTTAGAAGAACAAAAATTAGTTATATTAATTAAAATAAAAAAAGGACTTATGCAAAAAATGTTTGTATAGAAAATATTACTTGAAACAAAAAAAGCAAAATTCAATCATCGATTTATACGAATAAAATGCTAGAGATAAAACAATAATAACTAAAAGGCGATTATATCGTCTTTTTTTAGCACAAAAATCTTTACATATATAAACCTATTAAGTTATAATATAAACAAGAAGGTTTTGCAGGTGTACATTATCAAATCTAAGAATTATCAAAAAAGTTATAAGAAAAAAATATTAGATAAGCATTTAGAAGCAGAAAAAGAAAGAATAAACAATATCGAAAATCTATTTATTGCATCAGAAAATTTACAAGCAGTCATGCAAAGCCCCTTAAAAAATGTTTATCATATAGAACAAAAAAAGAATAATTTAAAAGAGTTTTATACAGCAAGAATAAATAATAAACTTAGATTGATAATGAAACCTGAGGGAAGCTATCCATATAACTTAATTGAAATAGAAGAAATAGAGTTTATAGAAGTAGATGATAAACACTATAAGGAGGGATAATATGTACGGATTTGGAAGTGTATTAAGAGATTATTTAGAATTTTACAAGATATCACAAACTGAGTTCGCTGAAAGAATTGGAGTAACCAAAAAGCATGTTAACAAAATAATCAATAATAAAGCAGACATATCTATAGAACTAATGATAGCAATAAGTTTAATAACTGGCATAGATCCTAATATAATTCTAAAATTAGAAAATCAAAAAAATGTTAATAATTATTTAATTAAAAAATTTAAAAACGAGCAAAACATAAAAGAATTCTTAAATAGCTTTTATATCAAAGAAATGATAAAATTAAACTGGTTTAAACCCAAAAACAAAACTTCATACGTACAAACATCAATAGATCTTTTAGAATACTTAAAGATAAAAGACTTTGATGTACTAGAAAAGTATATAGAAAACAAGGTCTTATACAAAAAGAAAGATGATGCAAACATTAAAAAAATATATCTCTGGATCAAAAGATGCGATTCTTTAATAAAAACAAAAGAAATACCAGAATATAACAAAAATAACTTATTAGAACTACTCGAAGAACTAAAAACAGAAAGAAATAAACCATTTAATGAAGAAAAAATAGTAGAAATCTTTAATAAATATGGAATATATTTAGTAATAGAAGAAGCCATAAAAGGAACTAAAGTACGTGGCTGTATGATGGTAAAAGATAACAATCCTGCAATATATATGACAAAGTATTTCAAAGAAAAAGCATCATTTTACTTTGCATTATATCATGAATTAGCACACGTAAAAACAGACTATAATAAAGCAAAAAATAAAATAATTGTGGACGATGCAAACACTAAAGACGATGAAAAACAAAGAGATAAATTCGCTCTAAATTGCATGATTGAAGACAAAACATGGAAACAAATCATAGAAAATCCCAAAGAAAGAGAAAATATATGTAACAAAAATAAAATTCCTCTATGTTTTCTATATTCTCGCTTAGCATACGAAGGATTAATAAGTTATAAAAGCAAAACATATTTAGAACATCGTGAGAAAATATAAAAACAATAAACAAATTAACAAAAAAAGAAATTAATCAAGACAAATCAAAAAAACTTCATAAAACTATTTACACCAAAAGATAATCCAAAAACCATAAAAACATTTGCTTTTCTAATAATCTTATGCTAAAATACATATAGCAAGTTGACAAGGAGGGTTACTGATGGAAATAGTACAAATTTGTTTACTAGTATTATGTGCAGTCCTAATCGCTTTAGTACTTATGCAAAGTAGTAAATCTGGAGATATGGGAAGTATCATGACCGGAGGCTCAAGCGATTTATTTAAAAACAGAAAAGAACGTGGTTCAGAATTAGTAATAAGTAGATTAACATTAATACTTGGACTAGTATTTGTAATCACATGTCTTATAATTTCATTTATTTAAGCCAAAAAAAGATATGAACAATATCTTTTTTTTTAATAATATGATATCATATAGAAAAGGTGGTAATCATATATGGAAGAAAAAATATTAGAAATAGTAAAAGTATCAAGAAATAATGGTCTAACAAAACAAGAAGTATATAAAAAATTGGCATACACAAACCTATCATATGAAGATTTTGAAGAAGTCTTTACAGATTTATTAAATCAAAAAAAAATATATAACACAGGAAAAGACAAATACACATTAAACCCTTTCGAAAAAGGTGAAGTACTAATAACTAAAAAAGGAGATATATTAGTAAAAACAAAAGATGAAACAATCGAAATATCAAAAGATGAATTCAACTGTGTAACCGGAGATAAAGTTCTAATAAGAATAACAGACTTTGGTCAAAAAAAAGGAACAATTAAAGAAGTACTAGATAGAAAAGGACTAATCGCCGAAGTAAAAAATGAAAACAAAAAGAAATATGCTATAGTAAGTGAAAGAGACAAAAAACAAACATATGAACTAAAAACAGATCAAAATCTTGTAGATGGAATGATTATAGGTATAAAACTAGAAAAAAATAGAAAAGATAAAAAACCAGTTGCCACAATTGATAGAGTTTTTGGACATAAAAATAAACCAAGAATAGACGAAGAAATGATTCTTTACGAAAATAATTTTAACTACGAATGGCCAAAAGAAGTACTCGAAGAACTAAAACATATTCCAAGCGAAGTTCAAGAAAAAGACAAACAAGGAAGAAAAGATTTAAGAGCAAAAACAATATTTACAATTGATGGAGACGATACAAAAGACATAGATGACGCTATAAGTATAGAAAAACTAACAAATGGTAATTACCTACTCGGAGTCCATATTGCAGACGTATCAAACTACGTAAAAGAAGGAAGTGCTATCGATAAAGAAGCATACCAAAGAGCAACAAGTGTATATATGAATTCAGTAGTAAACCCAATGTACCCAGTAGAATTATCAAACGGAATTTGTTCACTTAATCCAGAAGTAGATAGACTTGCCCTTTCAGTAGAAATGGAAATAAACAAAAATGGAAAATTAATAAACTTTGATATCTTTGAAAGCGTAATAAATTCAAGGAAACAAATGACATATAAAAATGTTAACAAAATATTAAACGATGAAGAAATTCCTGAAGGATATGAAAACTTCCAAGAAGACTTAAAAACTTTATATGAACTATCAAAAATCTTAGAAAACAATAGAAAAAAAAGAGGTTATCAAGAATTTGATATTCCAGAAATAAAAGTAATAACAGATGAA
The DNA here is from genome assembly GCA_051872415.1 of Bacilli bacterium. Classification (GTDB taxonomy): domain Bacteria; phylum Bacillota_I; class Bacilli_A; order RF39; family UBA660; genus UMGS1449. The sequence goes on along the minus strand of JBJEDW010000061.1, from coordinate 453 downwards.
GAAGGAAATCCAATAGAATTTAAAAAAAGAGAAACAGGAAAAGGAGAAAAACTAATAGAAATGTTCATGCTCGCAGCCAATGAAACAGTAGCAACTTACGTATACCAAATGAATATTCCTTTCATTTATCGTGATCATGATAAACCAAATGAAGAAAAATTAAAAAAAGTAACATCAATTATTAAAAGTTATGGAGAAGATATAGACATAAATGGAAAAGTATTAAGTTCAAAATACATAAAAGACCTTCTAGAACAATTAAAAAATACCAAAAAAGCAGAAACCTATTCAAACATGATACTAAGAAGTTTAGCCAAAGCAACTTATGAATCATATAACATTGGTCATTTCAGCATAGGAATAAATAGTGATATTGGAGAAGCATATACTCATTTTACTTCCCCAATAAGAAGATATCCAGATACAACAGTTCACAGAGTTTTAAAATCAATC
>JBJEDW010000060.1:0-1880 GCA_051872415.1 Bacilli bacterium | reverse complement strand
TTAGACTTCTAGCTTTGCGTCCTTATATTTCTATAAGTTTGCCCTTGTTATTATTGTAGTAGTTATCAAGCAATCTTTCAAATGTCTGCATTAGAAATTGTTTTTCTTTTTTAATCTTCAAACATTTTTTAAGATGTACCTTTTATTGTTTAACTACAAAATACATGTTATCACAAGCGATTAACATTGTCAATAAAAAAATATTTTTGGTCAAAAATCAACACATCGAAATTAGATTAATAACAATGTGTGTAGCCATGGAACAACCAATATTTGACGTTTTTTCCTGTACATATGACAATCCAACGCCCAAAAAAAACAATGGTATTATTGACAATATTTGCTCTGCATTGAATACTAGAAAAAACTTGATGTCGCAATGATAAATGGCAAATATCAATGATGTAAAAAAATTTGCAACTATAATTCTCAAAAGATTTCCTTTTCCCCCACGCAGCAAGTTATATATTATACCTCTAAAAACAATCTCTTCTACAAAAGGTCCGAAAACGACTACCACCAAAAGCGAAATAAGACCATATTCACTAATGCTCTTAGATATTGATTCTTGATTTGCACTTTCTCCTATCCCATTGTATGACAATATAATTGCAGCAGTAACCATTGTAAGAATAATAAATATAAGTGCAATACCTATATATTTTAAATATGTGATTTTTGTCTCCTTAATATCTTTTATAAATTGATTTTTATAAGAGAATAAAAATGCGACTGCAAAAATTCCATAATATATTATTTCAAAAAATTCATCCCAAAACTCTATACTACCGTATATCTTCAGTAATACATTTTCTGAAAAATCTGTTTGAAAAAATATTGTACCAGCAAAATACATCAACGCAAAAAAATAACCCAAATAATTTTTCGATTTTCTTTCATCCATTTCATGTCTCTTTCCATTAATTTATTAGCTAAAATTTTTTATCTTGTTTTCTTAGAGTTAAAATATTTACAAACAATATACAGTAAAATCCCACAAATAATCCCTAGGAAAAATTTCATTTCACGTTTCTCCATTTGCAACTATGCTTGATTTCATCAATACTTAAAATGTACCCGCACTACATAAATAGTGCGGGTACATAAAAATTACTTGCCTCTTACTGCATTAATTCCAGTAGCAATCCAGCCGCCAACATCTTTTCCGGTAAAAGCTTCCACAGCACCATCAATTAGCCATCCACATGCACAACCAATCGCTATACCTGTCACAAAAGCAATTCCGCCTTCTGTTGTCATAATTTCGTCCTGTGACATTTCACAGAATCCATTGTTTAAAGTCGTTTCCATTGTTTTTAATCTCCTTTTCTTAATTTAGTTTTTCTTTACACTTCTTAAGAAAAGTGATATACTTTACCTAGGTACTTTTCTTAAAAGTGCTTAGCTTTTGGGACGCTGATGGTTTTCGCGAATTTTATCAGCGTCCTCTTTTTTATATAAATCAGCTTGCCTTTGGCAAATCTGGTTTATATCTTTTTCCTACAAGATGTTAGGGCTAATTCCCACATATACATCTATTTCTGTATTTTCCGGATTCAACATATCCATTTTCTTTGTAACATTATAGCCTACTGTTATCGGCTGTAACTTATGTTCCATTATGTACTGATTTAACTGATTACACGCATCCTGCAAGCCTATCGGATGTCCTTTATAGGCTGCAACCACTGCATTTACTATTTTTATCTGACTCTTAAAAACAAACTTATCTGTTGAATTTATAATCATATTTATCGGCATAAGCAGTTCAACATCAATTGTGTCTCCTTCAATAGCGTAAGTAGCAGTAATAGGATTGCCTACCCGCTTTGCACCTGCATTCTGAATATAGTTTTCCATTTCTTTACCTATGTTTTCGA
>JBJEDW010000059.1:0-9905 GCA_051872415.1 Bacilli bacterium | reverse complement strand
TGCAGCAGACTTATTTAAAAGTAAAATGGAAAGTGGACATAAATATGAATATGAACTAGTTATTCAAATTAATATAAATAACTTTACATTTCAAGGAAACGATAAAATAATGGAAGAATATAGTCTAAGAAATGAAGAAGGAGAAACATTAACAGAAAAGTTAAGATTCATCTATATTTATTTGCCCAATATAAAGAAAAAATGTTATAATGGAGAAAAGTTAAGTGTATTAGAAAGATTACTTTTAACATTTAACGAAGAAGAAAATCTAAAAGTTATAACAAAGGGTGATAAGATAATGGAAGACTATGTAAAAGAAGCAAAAGATGCAAGTGCAAAAGATGAAGTAATAGGACTATATGATAAATAGTTACACCTAGAAAAGTTAAGATTAAGCCAGTTATATACTGCCAAAGAAGATGGAATTAAGGAAGGATTAGAACAAGGTTCAATTAAAGAAAAACATGAAATAGCAAAGAATTTACTTGATAACAAAGTTTCAATAGATATAATTATGAAAAGTACTGGTTTATCTAAAGAACAAATAGAAAAGATAAGATAACATTTTTCTTTGTTATATTGTTTTTAGCATAAAAAAATATGTAAAAATAAATAGATTTCTGTTTATTTTTTTTGTATAATAAAAAAAGGTGTTGTATATGAAACGAAGTGATGTTGATAGAAATATGTTATCTCCAATGATGATGCAATATATGGAGATTAAAGATAAGTATGAAGATACAATTGTCTTTTTTAGACTGGGAGATTTTTATGAAATGTTTTTTGAAGATGCTATTGTTGCTTCTCGCTTACTTGAGCTTACTTTGACTGGAAGAAATTGTGGTCTTGATGAAAGAGTTCCTATGTGTGGGGTTCCTTTTCATGCTTATGAAGGATATCTTGAAAAACTTACTGCTAAAGGATATAAAGTAGCTATTTGTGAACAACTTACTCCTCCGGATAAAAAAGGTGTTGTAGAGCGTGGTGTTACCCAAGTTGTTACTAAAGGAACACTTATGGAATCTTCTTCTTTAGATGAGAAAACTAATAATTATATTGGGGGTATTTATGATTTTGAACATTGTTATGCTCTTTCTTATGCAGATATATCTACAGGATCTTTTTTTACTTCCCTTATAGATTATGATAAAGATGTTCTTGTTAATGAAATAATAAGATTAGAACTTAAGGAAGTTATTGTAAACTCTAAGATAAGTCGTGAAATTACTAGTACTTTAAAAGATAATTATAATATACTTGTTACTATTAGTAATGATTTATCTTCTGGTTATGAATATATTTATGAGGATATTGAAGATGTTAGACTTAGTACTTCTATAAAACATCTTTTGTATTATGTAGAGGATACTAAAAAGGGAGATTTATCTCATTTTAAGAAAGCTATAATTAAAAAGAAAAGTGATACTCTTAATTTAGATATTCATACTAAGAGAAATCTTGAACTTACTGAGACTCTTAGATTAAAAGAGAGAACTTATTCTCTTTTATGGCTTCTTGATAAAACTAAAACTGCTATGGGTTCTAGGCTTTTAAAGGAAATGATAGAAAATCCTCTTGTTAATAAAAAAGAAATACTTAGAAGACAAAATCTTATTTCTACTTTTTTAGTGGAATTTATTTATAAAGAAGAACTCAGAGAGCTTCTTAATAGTGTTTATGATTTAGAAAGACTTTCTGGTAGAGTTACTTATGGTAATGTTAATGCTAGAGATTTGCTTCAACTTAAAAAGTCTCTTGGAGTTTTGCCAGAGATAAAGAAGATATTAGCTAGTATAAATTATGATAAAACTTTTGATTCTTTGGAAGAAGTTTATAATCTTCTCGAGGCTTCTATTAAAGAAGAAGTTCCTATTTCTATTAAAGAAGGGGGAATTATTAAAGATGGGTTTAATAGTGAACTTGATGATTTGAGAAGTCTTTCCAGTGGGGGAAAAGATTTTATTTTAAATATGGAACAGGAAGAAAGAGAAAGAACTGGTATTAAGAATTTAAAAGTTGGTTATAATAGAGTTTTTGGTTATTATATTGAGATTAGTAAAGGTAATGCTTCTTTGGTTAAAGAACAATTTGGATACGAGAGAAAGCAAACTTTATCAAATTCAGAAAGATTTATAACCCCAGCTTTAAAGGAAAAAGAAAATTTGATACTTAATGCAGAGGAGAAAATTGTTGCTTTGGAATATAATATTTTTATTGAAATCAAGGATAAGGTTAAAAAGTTTGTTCCTAAGTTTCAACTGGCCTCTAGTGTGCTTAGTGAGCTTGATGTTATTTTATCACTTTCTGTAGTTGCAGAACAAAATAACTTTGTTAAACCTGAAATTACTGATAAGAGATGTATTAATATTAAAGATGGAAGACACCCAGTTGTGGAAGTTGTATCTAAAAAAGATTATATTTCTAATGATATTGTTATGGATGAGAAGACTAATATTTTACTTATTACAGGCCCTAATATGAGTGGTAAGTCTACTTATATGAGAATGCTTGCAATTATTGTTATTTTGAATCAAATTGGATCTTTTGTTCCTTGTAAGAAGGCTATTCTTCCAATATTTGATAATATATTTACTAGAATTGGTGCAAGTGATGATTTAGTAAGTGGAGAAAGTACTTTTATGGTTGAAATGAAAGAAGCTAATAATGCTGTTTCTAGAGCTACTAAAAATAGTTTGATTTTATTTGATGAACTTGGAAGAGGTACTGCTACCTATGATGGAATGAGTTTAGCACAGGCAATACTTGAATATATTCATGACAAAATTGGTTGTAAGATGCTTTTTTCTACTCATTATCATGAACTTACTTCACTTGAAGAAAATTTAAGAAATTTAAAAAATGTTCATGTTAGTGCTAAAGAAGAAGATGATAAAATAATTTTTCTTCATAAAGTTAAAAGTGGAGCAGTTGATAAGAGTTATGGTATTCATGTTGCATCACTTGTTAATCTTCCAGAAGAAATTATTACAAGAGCTAGAGAAATATTAAATGTTTATGAGAGTAAAGAAACAAAAAAACAAGTTTATACTCAAACAAGTTTATTTTTAGATTTTCAAAATCAAGAAGAAAATGTTATTGAAGAAGAAATAAAAAAAATAAATCCTCTTGAGATAACTCCAATTGAAGCTCTTAATATACTTGATAAATTAAAGAAGAGGGTAGAAGAAAAAGATAAGAATAAGTAGGTGATTTGTGTGGGAACTTTATATGTAGTTGCTACTCCAATTGGTAATTTAAATGATATGACTTTTAGGGCTATAAATACTTTAAAAGAAGCATCTTATATTCTTTGTGAAGACACAAGGACAAGTTTAAAGTTGTTTAACCATTTTGAAATTAAAAATAAATTAGTTTCCTATCATAAATTTAATGAAATGGAAAAAGTTAATAAAGTAATAGAAGATTTAAAAAATGATATGAATATTGCTCTTATATCTGATGCTGGTACTCCTTGTATATCAGATCCAGGAAATATTTTAGTAAAAAAGGCAAGAGAAGAAGGAATTAATGTTACCCCAGTTGGGGGGATTTCTGCTTTTGTTACTGCACTTTCTGTAAGTGGAGTTAATACTGATAAGTTTATCTTTTATGGATTTTTTCCTAGAGAAACTAAAGATAAAAATAAACTAGTAAAAGAAATAGAGTCTTCTTTTGTTAATACATTTGTTTTTTATGAATCCCCAAAAAGAATTATTAAAACTTTAGAGTTTTTGTCTTTAAAACTTGGGAATGTTAAAGTATCTGTTTTTAAAGAACTTACTAAGATTCATGAAAAGAATTATTATGGTTTAATAAAAGATGTTATTTTGAAACTTAAAGAAGATGATAAAACTTCTTTAGGAGAATATACTTTTATTTTAGAAAAGCAAGATCGAACTTTAGAAAAAAAGGCAATGTCTATTGAAGCTTTAATTGTTGATGAAATGATAAAAAATGGTCTTAGTTTGAAAGATGCTGTTAATAGAGTTAATAATAATTTTGATGATATTAGTAAAAAAGATATTTATAACGCAGGAATTAATTTAAAAGAGTTGTTTTAGTTTTTAATTTTTTGATATATTTGCCATAGATATGAGTGGTTATTTTGAGTAAAAAAAGAATTTCTTTTTTAGTAGGGGTTTTTGTTGTTGGTCTTCTTGTCCTAGGGCTTACAAGTATTAAAGTATATAGTGATTATAAGAAATATAGTAATTATGTTGAAGAAAGTGGTGTTGTTACAAGCATTATAGATGATTACACTGTTGTTAGAGTTATAAACCCAAACAGTTTAAGTGATGAAGAAAGTTCTGAAAATTCTGAGTATAATATTCCTAAAACCCCTTTTCATAAAGTAGGAAAAGAAGTAACTTTTTATGTTGAAGTTGATGATTGTTATTATGGATCTTGTGGTGTTATAAATAGTAAAATATCTATTATACTTAAAGATTTTATTTATGTATTAATAAGTTATTTATTGATTAATTATAGTGTTATTTATTTGATAAAAGGCTTTGAAGGTAAATTAAATGAGCAAAATGAATTATTAGAAAAACTAGATAAAAAAGTTCAAAGTTTTAATAAGAAAAATGATAATAATAAGAAAAAATAATAAATTAGCTAAGAAATGCAAAGTTTCTTGGCTAATTTTAATTAAGTAAAAAATTGTAAAAAAGTATTTGCAAAACAAAATAAAAAAGGTATAATTAGGTTATGAAAATAAATAGGTAAAAGAGTTTATTTAAGATTGTACATTTTAATTCGCAACTAACAAAAAAGGAGTTTGAAACTATGAAAAAACTATTTAGTAACGCAAACAAATGTTCGTCTGGGGGGGGGGGTCATTTTACATCCTATTAACTAAAGATATAAAAGAATTAAACGGGATAATTCTGTCTTTAGTATGTATAACAATTCTTTTAGGAGCAGGTTTTATAGCGTATAGGATAACAAATTCTTATGCGCTTTTTACAAGTAGTGTAAAGGGAAGTGAAACAATAGGAGTATCTGTAGGATTTCCTCAAGATGAAAGTGGAGCTAATGAACCAGTACTTTCTGAAAATATGGTAGCAGTTTACTATGATGAAACAGATGAAACTTGGAAAATAGCAGATTATACAAATAAGAGTAGAGCTAATAAATGGTATGATTATGATGAAAAGATATGGGCAAATAGTGTAACAGTAAATGAAGAAAGTAGAAATGCTTATTTAAATGCAAAGCCTGGAACTGAAATATCAATGAATGATATCTTAACAATGCAAGTATGGATACCTAGATATAAATATAAAATATTTAATTATAATGAAGCAGGAACAACATATGTAGATCCTCAAGAGATAGAAATAACATTTGAAAAGGAAGCAGAAACAACTGGAGAAGTAACATGTACTGATAGTATTTCAGGAACTGTTGATGCTCCTTCAGAAACATGTAAATTAAAAAGTAATAATTCAACATGTACAGATAGTACTTGCAATGGCAAAACATATACTCATCCAGCATTCACTTTTGGTAATGAAGAGCTTACTGGAATCTGGGTAGGAAAGTTTGAGACAAGTACACCAAAGACAAGTACTTGTTATACAAGCCCAAGTGAAGAAAATTGTAATGTAGAAGGAATAACACCACTAGTAAAACCAGATGTAATGTCATATAGATCTGCACAAGTAGGAACATTTGAGAGCAACATGATGGCTATGAATGATAGTGGTAACAAATATGGGTTTGCAACAACAGATGATACTCATATGATGAAAAATATGGAATGGGGAGCAGTAGCATATTTATCACATTCAAAATATGGAATAAATAGTGAAGTATATATAAATAATAGTTCAAGTTATTATACAGGAAGAAGTGGAGGAAATGTAGGCGGACAAACCCCAATAAATGAAACATATACAGCTCAAACATCAACAACTCAATATAATGATTATGGATTCTATACATATGATGGATATTTATTAAATTATGGAACAAATACAAAAAGCACAACAAAAGACATGAGCAAAGTAGCTTCAACAACAGGAAATATATACGGAATATATGATATGAGTGGTGGAACTATTGAATATGTAATGGGTAACGTAGTAAGTCCTGATGGTGTAACAATGTTTAGTGGATCAACTACATCTTCTAATTCAGGATATACTGGAATGGTAGGTTTTTATGATGATTATTGGAGTTACACAGGAAAATATAGTTATCCAGAGAATAAGTATTTAGATAAATATAGTTGTACATATGGTGGTAGTACTCGAAGAATAAGAACAAAGCTTGGAGATGCGGTAAAAGAAGTAGGTATTTCTTCTGAAGACAACTGGTACTCATCTGGTGGAAAAGTAGCAAGTGATACATGGTCTTGGTTCAGACGAGGTGGCATCTATCACGATGGAGAAGGAGCGGGCATATTTTATTCGTATTATCAGGATGGTCGTGCATTAGATTATCATTCTACTCGCGTTGTTATCTCTAATCCCTAATTTAACATCATATATGAATAAAAAATCTCTTTTTATATCAATATAGATATGAAAGGAGTTTTTATATGTCAAAACATAAAGTTGAAATAACAGGTATTAATACTAGTGAAATTAAAGTTTTATCTAGTGATGAAATGGAAGAACTTTTTAAAAGGTTTCAAAGTGGTGATGAAAGTGCTCGAGAAGAACTTGTTAATGGTAATTTAAAACTTGTTTTATCGATACTTAAAAGGTTTAATAAGAAAGATGAAAATATGGATGATTTGTTTCAAGTTGGATGTGTAGGACTTTTAAAAGCTATAGATAATTTTGATCTTTCTTATGGAGTTAAGTTTTCTACTTATTGTGTTCCAATGGTACTCGGAGAAGTCCGTAGGTACTTAAGAGATAATAGTAGTATTAGAGTTAGTCGTAGTGTTAAGGATATTGCTTATAAAGTTCTTAAATTAAAGGATGAACTTACTGTTAAAAATGGTGTTTGTCCTAGTGATGAAGAACTTGCTCTTTTGCTTGACATAGAAGAGAAAGATATTACTAACGCAATGGATGCTTTAAGACCACCAGTAAGTTTATTTGAACCTATTTATAATGATGGAGGAGATACTATTTTCTTGTTTGATCAAGTAGAGGATAAGGATTCTAGTTGTGATTTAGATATAAGACTTGCAGTAGATAAAGCTATATCTAATTTGAATGAAAGGGAACAATTTATTTTAGATCAGAGATTTATAATAGGTAAAACTCAAATGGAAATAGCGGAGGAAATAGGTATTAGTCAAGCTCAAATATCAAGACTTGAGAAGAATGCTCTTCAAAGGGTTAGAAAACAATTGTAATGAACAAAGTTTATGATATAATACAATCATGGAGGTATATTTATGAGAAAAGTTATATCAGGATTATTTTTACTAGGAACAATAGTATTTTTGGTTATTGGTATTGTTAGTATTTTAGATTTGGGTAATATTATATCTATTGGTGGTACTGAAGGATTAGTACATATAGGGTTAGAGATTTCAATTAATTTATTTTATATTGCTCTTTCAATAATTTGTTTGATTGTTAGTAGTAGTTTATATATAGTTGATACTATTAAGAATAAAAAATAATATATAATAAAAGTAAATGTTTTGATAAGCATATCATAAGCTTAAATAGGTGAAGTATATGCGTTTATCTGAACTTCAATATAAAGATATAGTTAATCTTGATGGGAAGAAAATTGGTAATATTATAGATGTAAAGTTAGATGAAAGTGGAAGATTAATTTCTTTGGTTTTAGAAGAAAATAAAAAATTTTTTAAAATGAGATCTAGTGATGCTGAAACAGAGATAAGCTGGGATAAAATTGAAAGAATAGGAGAAGATGTTATTTTAGTAAGAATGTAGTTACTTTTTGTGTTATAATTAGATTAGGTGATTATTTTTGAAAAAGAAAATTTATGTAATGAGCCTTATCTTTTTTTTGATTGATTTTTTATCTAAGATATTAGTTATTTGTTTTGAGGATAGGTTTCCTGTTACTATTATTTCTAATTTTTTTATTTTAGATAAAGTTACTAATGAGGGAGCAGCTTTTTCTCTTTTTAGTGGTTATACTTTTTTGCTTGTTTTTATATCTGTTTTTGTTCTTTATTATATTAATAAAAATATAATTAAAGATATTAAGAGTAAGTTTGGTAAACTCGGAATTAGTATGCTTATTGGAGGAATATTTGGTAATCTTTTTGATAGGGTATTTTATGGAAAAGTTATTGATTTTTTGAGTTTTAAAATTTTTGGATATATGTTTCCGATATTTAATTTAGCAGATACATTTATTTGTGTTGGTGTAGGATTATTAATTATAGAGTTTTTGCGAGGTGGAAAGAATGAAAATAAAAGTAAGTGAAGGTGGTTTAAGAATAGATCTGTTTCTTGCAAGAGAAATGGAATATTCCAGGAGTAAAGTATCTAAGCTTGTAAAAAATGGAAAGGTTTTTGTTAATGAAAAGCCTGTTTCTTCAAGTTATAAGGTTAAATCTGGAGATATTGTTAGTTTTGAAGAGATTACTGATGATGAAATAGATATTGTTCCTGAAAAGATGGATATAGATATTGTTTATGAGGATGAGTATTTAGCTGTTGTTAATAAGAAAAGTGGAATAGTTGTCCATCCAGCAGTAGGAAATTATTCTCATACTTTAGTAAATGGACTAATGCACTATTTTAATAATATATCTAAAGAGGGGACTATAAGACCTGGAATTGTTCATAGACTTGATAAAGATACAAGTGGACTTATGATGGTTGCTAAGAATGATTTTATTCATGACAAACTATCTAATATGATCAAAGAAAAACAAGTGGAGAGAAAGTATTTAGCACTTGTTTGGGGTAATATTAAACATGAGAAAGGTACGATTGATGCCCCAATTGGAAGAGATTTAAATAATAGGCAAAAGTTTGCTGTAACAGATATAAATTCAAAGGATTCTGTGACTCATTTTAAAGTTTTAGAAAGGTTTAAGGATGTTACTTTGATTGAGTGTAAGCTTGATACTGGAAGAACTCATCAAATTAGGGTTCATATGGAATATATTGGACATCCTGTTGTAAATGATCCTGTTTATGGAAAAAGAAAAATAATAAATGATTTTGGACAAATGCTTCATTCTAAAAGTATAAAGTTTGTTCATCCTGTTACTTTAGAAGAGTTATTTTTTGAAGTAGAACCTCCGAAAGAGTTTAATCAAATACTTGAAAGTTTTAAATAAAAAAGAACTATTTTTTAGCTCTTTTTCTTTGTTTTTTAATTTTTGTTTCCTTTTTGCAAGCAAGTTCTTTTGTGTCGAAACCATAATAGTCCATTAGGCCTAGAGTCATGTCTTTGTATATTTCTATTGCATTGTCATAATCTTCTTTTTTGATACAAATTATAGCAGGTGTTATAAATTCTGTTAACATTATGTTAGCAGTTCTAATTTTGTTTTTATCTTCTTCTAATTTTTGACTAATTTTTGGTCCAATTAAATCATAATCTTCTAAAAGAGGTAAGCATTCAGGTGTTTTTTTCATGTAATTATCTCTAAACTCTCTTAATGTGTCTAATGCATAGCAATGATCTTCGTATCCTAAAATATTACACATAGCAGTTGTTAAATAGCATCCTCCATTTGAACTACTTTTGTTATATATTGGACAATTTCTATAGTTTAATGAATTATCACAATAATTATTTATTGTGTTTTTGTCTATTCTTGTATCATCTTTTTTGCAATAATAATATCCAAGTATTCCTCCATACCAATCTAAGTAATCACATTGCATAATAAAACCTCTTTTCTTTTATTAAGTATGTATTATACTATAAAAAACGTTATTTTTCAACAAATATCTTTACTAATTAAAAAAAACTATGCTAAAATAAGGATATAAATTAAT
>JBJEDW010000058.1:0-1911 GCA_051872415.1 Bacilli bacterium | reverse complement strand
AATAACTAAAAATAGTGTTAGCATTTTACTCACCAACACTATTTATTATAGAACCTTTTTTAATAATGAAATATGCTCTTTTTTTATGGGAGGTTAAATATGAATATAGTTGAGATTTTAAAAACAAAAAACATACATACAGGTATTAAATACTATGGATTAGATGATATGGCTACAGGAATATCTGTAAAGAGCTTTTTAGATGGGTATAATACTATTCTTAGTCATTATAATAATTATCAAATAACTAATGTTAATGAATATATTGATTATATTTATTTAGAAAATATATTAAATTACAAAGAGGTTATACCATATGTAATTGAAGAGCATCAAGATGATTTTATCGATTTTTTAAATCAATGTGAAGTGAAGTTTGATAATTATAAAAAGAGTGAACTTGTAAAATATTTGAAGAAAGGTTACAAAGATGTTTTTAATTATGAACCAGCAGAAAAAGTACCATTGTTAAAACATGATTTATGGTCTTATACAATCAAGATTATTCCTAATTACATCAATTCATTTAGTGAGGATGACATAGATTACTTACTTAACAATAAGACTTATGGAATAATAGATAATTTTGAATTTTGGGAAAAGTATTTTACAAAGAATGAGAAAAAATTAAGTATATTATTTAGTACTGAAAACTTAAAAGCAACATTATATATGAGATATCAAAGTATTTTTGATATATTGCTATTATTTGAAAATAAACCTGCATTTGAAGAAATAATACCAGATATTGTTGATAATATATATAGTATTATTTATGAAAAGTATTATAATATAGAAGATGATAAGCTAATTTGGGAGAGTTATTACACTTTAAGCGATTGCTTAACATTTTTTAAAAAAATAGGTTCTAAATATGTTTATGATATTCAAAAAGAACTTACTAAGCAAGAAAAGATATTTAATGATAGTTTAGTTAAAAACGGAAAATCCATATCTTTTCAATTAGATCTTGAACCATTCAAAAAGTTTTATGAAGATTTTAGCAAGAATAGGCTTTCAAGGATAATTTTCATAACACATAACAAAAATAAAACTGGTGAAATGTTTAGTTTTATTGAGAAATCTTTTTTAGACAATAATGAAGGTTCGTTTGACATATTGTCTAGAAAGAATCCCGGAACTAATGAAGTGTTTACTAATAGTAAATTGCGTAATTTAAGTTTGTATACTTTTGAAATAAAAGGAAGAATTTCAATAATTTTATCAAGTGAAGATAATATAAAAGATTATATTTGTGGTATTTCTGAAGAAATCAAGAATATATGTGATAATACTAATACTGACTATAAACAAGAAATATTTGATGAAAATATGGAAATGTTAAAACAGTATTTATTGGATTTATCGTGTAATAAAATAGAGAAAGATAGTGTAAATATGAAGAATCTTTATTATGGAATTTCAATGTTCTTGTGTGGATTAGTTGAAAAAGTATTAAGAATAATATATAAGGATTACATTTCAGGAATCATGTATCTTCCAGACAAAAGTATTACTTTAGGGAAACTGTTAGATAACAAAGAAATTATAAGGAAAACATTAGGAGATATGCATTCTGATTGTTTAAAGTATTTTTTTGGTAAAATAGATGATAATGCAAATGTTGGATTAAACATTAGAAACGATTTAGCACATTTAAATGGTAAAACTATGAGTTTATTAAGCTATGATTTAGTATTGGAAATTTTATCTTACTTTACATGTACTATTAATACAATAGTCTTATATTATAATAATAAAAATAGTTAAGAATTTTAGGTGCGATTTAGGTACAAAAAATCTAAACACATAGAGTAAATTACGAAAATATCAGTAATTTTATAACTAAAAATCATCAAAAAAGGGCACTTTTATAGTGCTTTTTATAGTACAATCAAAACCCCCTGAAGA
>JBJEDW010000057.1:0-10162 GCA_051872415.1 Bacilli bacterium | reverse complement strand
ATTATATGTGTCTTTTTTTATGCCATCTTTGGACACTTACTTTTTCTATTTATATTATTTTAATATAAAATATTAGTTAAAAAATAATAAATAAAAGAAAAAATAAAGCAAAAAAGATACTATTTAAAAGTTATATAGCAAAACTTGTTTTTATATAGTATCTTAACAAATCAAAGAGTTCTACTTAAAGTAGACTATTATTTCTTTTTTAGTAACTTGAATATTTTCGTTTTTAATAGTATCGGCATTATTTTGAATTGTAAAAATATCGTTAGGACTAAGTTTAAGTTTATCAAAAGTTGCTGTAATGGTTGCATCTGTTTTATTTCCCCTGAAAGTAACTCTTTTTGTATAAGACTTGCTAGAGGTTGTCAAAACACAGTTAATATTTTGATTAACCCCAGCAGAAGAAGTATAGGTATAGACAACATCTATTTTCGAAATAGATTTACTTGTTAAATTGATTCCTTCGAACTCCATATTTAAAAATTCATTAATGGTAACCGGAGTAGATGGACTTATTTTATCAGTTGCTATAGTAACACTACTGGCGTTATCATCGACTGTTATTGCATAATCTGTAAACATACAGTTAATTGTTAAATCTTGGGTTACATTTTCCACTATCAAAACTCCGTTTTGATATGTAAACTCAGTGTTTTCTGAAATTTCAATATAACTAGGAATAGCATCTACAAAAGTAACATTTAACGTATCACCTTCCATTACCTCACTAGTGTAATTACTTGCATTATCTATTCCAGAATAAGAAACTGAGTGAAATTGTCTAAAATCAAAAGATAAATTTAAATTATAATTAGTGTCACTTCCATTGTAACTTTTATATCCTATAGTCATGGAAAATACTTTTTTTACTCCTAAAGTACAGTTATTGTTAGTATCACAAATTTTATCTTTTAAGTTATAATCAGATAATTGATATTCTAAATTTGAAGGCAAGCCACTGATATTAAAGATTCCTACTTCTGCATTACCAAAATTAGTAACTTCTATTAAGTAAGTAATTGTTGAATTAGAATTTGGCAAGCTCACATTAGAAGTTACTGAATCAACATTATATTCTTCATAAGTGGAAGTTGCTCCATTTAAAGCATTATCTATTGTTATACCAGTTATTCTAACATCAGATTTAATTCTTACGTTTGCTCCTATATCAGAAACAAAAAGAGTATTACTGAAAGCAGAATATGCTACTGAAAATGTTGTTAAAACAATTAGTATTATTATCGGAATAACTATATGTGGTTTCATTTTCTCTCCTCTAAATCAATGGCTTTTACAATATGCATATAAAGTTCTGAATCGTGCATAATGTAAAAACAACATTTCTGATGTGGTACAGTATTATAATAAAGAATTGGTAGTTTAAGATTATCTCTTACATCTAATAATTCTTCAAATTTTTTAATTTTAATTATTTGCTTATTTTCAAGGATTGGCCCAGTGGAATTTTCTGCGATAACGCGATCATATTTTATTAATAATTTTGATATGTATTTATCATATTTTGTCTTTTTTCTAACTACTAACGATAGCATTCTAACTATTTTTATTATTAGGATTATTGACGAAATAACTAAAATAATAGTTAGAGCAATAAAAGGTAAGTTTTTAACTACAATATTAGAGTCATCTACGATATTATTGCTTTCATTTATTTTATTATAGTTTAATTTTATAGAAACAGATTTTTCAGATAACGGGATAGATACATACATGACACTATTTTTAGGAATTGAAATATTATTTTTAGAAGAAAATTTATCTACAATAAGAAAAACTTTTAGAAAACTCTTTGTATTAACACCATAAGACATTTTGAATTTATTGGCAATATCATTATAATAATCATAATCTATTTTTATTTTTTCATCTATTTCAATTTTTTTATTTTTAAGTTCGTAACCTTTTTTAGAAACTAGATTATAATCTTTTTGAAAATATGTTTTATCTTCAGTTTCATTTTGAATTAATAACTTACCTATTATTTTATAATCAACCTTCAAAGGAATGTTATCATCAATATCAAAGTTGTAGTTAAAATCAATTTTAACATTATCAATTAAACTAGCAACATATACCATGTCTTTATCTAGATACTCTTTGTCATAAAAATCATTTTTTTTCAAATAAACCTTATAATCCAAATTACTTGTTTCCTTATAATTTATAATGTCGACTTCTTTAAATTCTAAAGATTTTTGTAGAAAAATCAAAGAACAAGAAAAGCATAGTGAAAATGCAATTATAAGCAAAATAACTCTTGTTTTAAAACCCAAATAGAACTTATTAGGTATTTGATTTTTAAATATGTCATCTTTTTTATTATTTTTTGCTTTCATTAAAGATTACATCCTTTCTTTAATTTGATTTTATAAAAGCTTTTTTAAACAAATGAACTGCTATGTATTTAAAAATTATGATGTTATATTTAATAAGTTCTATTCATTTTTTATTATAAACTATTAAACCAAACTGTTGGCATCCCTATATAAGGTATTTTATGATTAACTACTCCTATTACCATGTTTTCATTAATTACATAGTTATCTTGTTTTTCATTTGCATCACCTTTTGTATAAAAATAATATTCTCCATTTTCTTCGATTATTTTTACTAAACGATGTACAATAATTTTATTATTATATTTATATGCTATTATTTGTCCTTTTTTTAATTGTTTGTACTCATTATTAATTTTCTCTACTATAACTACATCACCTTTGTATATTTCTTTTTGCATACTACCAGAGGCAACCGCTACAGCGTGATAATGAAAATATCCTGAAGTGAAATAGACTGTGATAATTGTAATGATTGAGGTTATAACTAGACATAGACCACTATACGACTTTTTTCTGCTATCAATGGTTTCTTCGTCGTCTTGCTTCTTTAACAATATATAAGCTCTATAACCTAGGAGTACTGGAAATAAAAATTTAATAACTGAGCTTAAATATTCATTTGAGTCTGGAACAATTGGAACGATATAACTATATAAGCTTAAAATTAATGAATAATAAATTAATGGTTTATAACCTATTTTGGGGCTTAGATAAGAACATACAATGTTGTTACTAACAGCAGGAAGAAAAGATAAGCCAAGAAAAACTAATATATTATATCTAGAAGAAGAATCAAAATAATAAATTGAATTTGTCATTTCTAAAAATATAAATATAATGCAAGACAAGACAAAAATAATTTTATTATTTTCACATTTTATAAGTATTTGATAACGCAAGTATTCCCTTAATATTGTGTAACAGAAAATTGGAATGATAAAATTTTTTAATCCCTCAATAGTTAAATAATGGTCTGTTTTAGCAAAACCGATTATTATTCCTAACAAATAATAAAGGAAAAAAAATAACAATATCAATATACTAAATTCAAGAATAATTGGTTTTGCATACCTATGTCTATCTTTTTCTAAACCTAAAAATATGTTAAATATGAGAATTATTATTATTAAAAAAATTAATATATTATAATTAGTTAGAAAATTATAAACAAAACTATTTAGAAAGAAAACTAATAGTAAAAACAATTCAAGAATTAATAATCTTTTATGACTTTTCTTCATTTTCCCTCCTAAATAATTCTTTTTATTTACTGAATGTTTAAGTGCAATTTATAAATTGCACTTAAACGTTATAAATTAATCAGCTGAACTATAATCTAAAGTTATATCTCCAAATGCGACAGTAAAATCACCATCTGCTCTAGCACCACCAGTTAAATACTCGATAGTTACAACAATAGGTTCATATGCTGTTTTTAAAAGTGAGTGACCTGAAATATTAGCTACAGAACCTGTTGTTTCTGCTTCGGAACCAGCTTGTAGTTTAACTACTATATCATTACAAGCTGTTTGAACTAAAGAATCTGTAGTATTTGTTCCTTTGGTACAAACTTTATTAGTAGTTTTTCCATCTAAATTTGCATATGTAATTGAATTTAAATATGCATCATATTCACCATTATTGTGGGCATAGAATGTATATGTTGCTTTTTGCCCCGGTTCAGTAAAAGTAGCAGATAAATTACTAATAGTAGGAGAACTTCCATTACTAATTGTTGCATCTGTAGTAGATTGAACATCTCCAGTAGTAACAGCTGATACAGGATTAGTCTCTAATGCTGTATTACTAGATGAGAAAACTACACTAAAAGTATTAGTAGGATTAACAGTTGCACTTGATTTTATTGTTAAAACGTTAGAAAAAGCTGCAAAACCTACTGATAAACCAACAATTGCAACAACTAGTGCAATAACTGCTATTAATTTTGTTTTATCTCTTCTTTCCACGATAAATCACCTCTCTTCCTAATATATTAGGTAAAAATACAAGTTAAAACAAATTGATAAGAAAATAACCTTCTATTTTTACTAATTTTATGATAACATATCCTTTCATAAAAAAAAGGACAAATGTAAAAAATGTAAAAAAAAGCTAAATGTTTTCTTAAGTTAATTTTGTAATTTCGAACAAACTATTTTTCAAGACTTATTTTCACTAAAAAACTAGATTTAAATAAAGTAATTTTTTATATTTTTCTTTTTAAATCTTTATATTTTATTGCATGATAAAGATTATTTTTAATGTCAAAAAGTAAAAAAATACTAGATTTAAAACAGCATATGTAGAATTACTTCTTAACTTTGATAGCAAAATTTAGATAAGCTTTGAAAATTATAATATAAAATTTAATATTAGATATTGAAAGGCTTTTTATTATTAAAAAAATTAACAAACTGTAAAACTTCAGTTAAAAAATGAGAAAAACATATAAAAAAAACTAATAAAAGTTGACTAAAGCTATATTTTATGGTAAATTTATTATGCTTATTAAAAGGAGGGATATTATGGCAAGAAATGAATCAAACAGAAAACCTAATATTAAAAATTTACGTTCTCATGCGTTAAATAGTACTAAGAAAAAACAAAAACTTAATTTACAAGTTGTTACTTTAGAAAACGGTGAAAAAGTTAAATTATCTGCTAAAGAAATAAGAAATATGAAAAAAGCTGCTTAATTAGCAGTTTTTTATTTTGTTTATATTAGTTAAATCATTTAAGATAAATGATGCACTTACTATTATATCTACATCTTTTACTTTATCTAATACTTCTTCTTTTATTCCCCCATCGATACTTATTTTTACATTTAAATTTCTTTTAGTTATTTCTTCTTTTAAAATAGATATTTTATTAGTTGTTTCTTCAATAAAATCTTGTCCACTTCTACCAGGATGAACACTCATTAAAAGGATTAAAGAAACACTATCTAAATCTTCAAAAATATCTTTTATATTAGTTTCAGGGTTTATTGCAAGACCTGGTTTTATACCATAACTTCTTATTAGATTTATCATTTCTTTATAGTTTTTTATTTCTTTGTGAATAGTTAAATAACTTATATTATATAAAGATAATGTTTTTATATAATCTTCTGGGTTTTTTACCATCAAATGAACATCATTTTTTTTCTTAGACATTTTTAAATACTTTTCTAATTCTTTTATACTTAGATTTTTATTATCTACAAACTTTCCATCCATTACATCGAAGTGAATATAATCAGTATCAGAATAATTAAGCATTTCTATATATTTACTATAATCCCCTTCTTTTAAAAATGATGTAGATACTTCTTTCATATACTTACCTCTTTTCTATAAATTTAAGAAAATTTTCATATCTTGATTTTAAGATTTGCTCTCCAACTTGCTTTTTTACTTTACATTCTTTTTCGTTTATATGCATACAGTTTTTATAAGAACAATGGTATTTTTTAAATTCTGCAAAGGAATCTCTTATTTCTTCATTTGTGTATTTAGTTAAATCAATGGCAGAAAATCCTGGAGTATCAAGAACTTTTCCACCTGCAATACTTACTAAAGTTACATATCTAGTTGTATGTTTTCCTCTTCCTAAAGCTTCAGATATTTCATTAGTTTCAAAGTTTAGACTTTTATCTAGTTTATTAAGTAAAGTAGATTTACCAGAGCCTGTTTGTCCTGTAAAAACTATTGTTTTATTTTTAAATCTTTTTTTTATTTTTGAAATATTATTATTGTATAAAACAGGGTATCCTAGTTTTTTGTAATATTTTATTATTTTCTTTAAACTAGACCATTCATTTTTTGGTAAAAGATCTTTTTTGGTAAGACAAATAACTGGAGTTATTCCATTTATTTCACATATTACTAAAAGTTTGTCTAGTAGATTGGTTGAAAAATCTGGTTTTTTTAAACTAGTTATTATAAAAGCTTCATCTATATTACTTACATTTGGTCTATCAAGTTCATTTTTTCTAGGCAGAACTTTCTCTAATACTTTCTCTTCTTTGTTAAAGATAACATAATCTCCAACTTTGGGAATTATGTTATCTTTTTTTAATTTTCCTCGTGCTTTACAAATATATTCACTATTATTTGATTCGATAAAATAATCATTACTTACTATTTTTATTATTTGACCTTTCATAAGTACTCCTACTCTGTTTTCTCTTGAGTTTCTTCTTTTTCAGTATTTGAATCATTAGAAGAAGAGTTATTATTTGAATTATTATTAGTAGTAGTGTTACTACTAGAAGTTTGTTTTTCTTTTGATATAGTTACTGTAAGAGTATCACCACTTTTTAGTTCATCACTTGAAGTTTTTGATTGTTTAATAACTATTCCTGGATCGTAACTATTTGTCTCTCTATAAATAACACTAAGTTTTATATTGTTTTCTGTTGCAAAGGTTCTTGCTTCTCCTAAAGTCCAACCTTCTCCGACCATATCTGGATAATATTTTTTAATATTTGGAATATAAAGAATTATTTCTGTTCCTTTATCTACTTCTTTTCCTGGATCGATTGATTGACCAATAATATTTTGACTTTCATCATCACTAATTTGAGAAGTTGTATCTTGTTTTTCCACTGATACTTTAAGACCTGCGAGTTCTAATTGAGTTTCAATTTTGATATAGTTTTCTCCAGTATAATCTTCTATTTTTATTTTTGTAATACCACTTGATACTACTAAAGTTATTTCTGTTCCTTCTTTAACGGTTTTACCTATTTTAGGATTAGTTTCTATTATTTTTCCTTTATCTATTTTATCAGATGCTTCTTCCTCTGTTTTAGCACTTACTTCAAGTCCTGCTTTTTCAAGTTTTTTGGTTGCTTCTTCAACAGTTAAGTTAGAAACATCTGGAATAGTTACTTCAGGAACTTTTGTAATCATAGGAAGAATTAAAAGTGCAAAGAAAGTTAAGATTACTAACCCTCCGAATACTGATCCTAAAATAATTAGTTTTTTATTCTTTGGTTTTTTATCATCTTTTATTTGACTTACTATGGCATCATCTAAATTATCTTTATCTGCAATAACTGGATCTTCTTCGATTCCTTCATCATATTTTAAAACAATAGGTGGTTCGTTTTCTCTTTCTTTGTTTAAAGCTGTTAGAAGATCATCATGCATTTCATTAGCATTTGCATATCTATTTTTAGGGTTTTTAGCAGTAGCTTTTATGATAATATTTTCAAGACTTTGAGGAAGTTCAGGTAATTCTGTTCTAATTAGAGGAATTGGTTCTTTTAAATGTTTAAGTGCTATTTCTACAGCATTATCACCTCTAAAGGGAAGAACTCCAGTTAAAAGTTCATACATCATTATTCCAAGTGAATAAACATCGCTTTTTAAACTAGAACCTTTACCATTTGCTTGTTCTGGTGGAAAATAATGAACTGACCCCATCGCAGAATTTGTTTGAGTAAGTTGTGTCGCATTAAGTGCCATTGCTATACCAAAATCAGTTATTTTTATTTCGCCATCATCTTTTATTAAAATATTTTGTGGTTTTAAGTCCCGATGAATTATTAGGCTATCATGTGCTACTCCCATGGCACTGGTAATTTGAAGCATTATATCTACTACTTCTGCGGCCGTTAATTTTTCTCGTTTTTTAAGAAGTTGTTTTAAATTTTTTCCTTCAACATACTCCATTACAATATAATAATCACCATCATCTTCCCCAACATCATATATTTCTACAATATTTGGATGAGAAAGACTAGAGGCAGATAAGGCTTCTCTTTGAAAACGTCTTACAAATTTTTCATCAGATGCTAAATCTCCTCTTAAAACCTTAATAGCAACATTTCTATCTAAGATTATATCTCTTGCAAGATAGACGTTAGCCATTCCACCTTCCCCGATGGTTTTTATAATTTCATATCTTGAATTAACCTTTTGACCTTTTACTATCATAGTAAGTCACTCCCTTTATTCTTTTTTAAATAAGCAACAGATATATTGTCACTTCCTCCCCTGTTATTTGCTTTTTTTATAAGTTTTATTACCTTTTCTTCTACTGTTAAATCACTAAGTAAAACCTTCTCTATTTGTTCTTCTGTAAGCATTGTAGTAAGTCCATCTGAACATAGAAGAATTTCACCTATTTCCATATTACAATCAAAAACATCTATTTCAATAGGATCATTTATTCCCAGTGCATTCATTAAAATATTTTTCTTAGGATGATTTTTAGCTTCTTCAGGAGTAAGTTCTCCTGCTGCTAAAAGGAGATTTACTAAAGTATGATCGTGAGTTACTTTATGAATTTTATCATCTTTCATAACAAAACCAGATGAATCTCCAATATTACCAAATAGAATATAATCTTTAGTAATAAGTGCCATAACTAAAGTAGTTCCCATTCCTTTACTTTCTGGATTTTCTTCTGTGTATTTAAAAATTTGACCATTTATTTCATTGACACATGTTTTTATCCATTCAACTGCAGAAGCTTTGTTCATCTTAAAGAAACTTTCAGTAAATCTTTTACTAAGATAACTAATTGCAATAGAGGATGCCACTTCACCAGCTCTATGACCTCCCATACCATCTGCAACAGCCATAAGAATTGAATCTTCACTGTTTTTTACTATTATCACACTATCTTCATTGTGATCACGCACCATACCAGTATCTGTTAAATAAAATGTTTCCACCCTATTCCTCCTTTTTTGATCTTAATTGCCCACAAGCAGCAGAAATTTTAGAACCAAATTCTCTTCTTATAGTCACATTAAGTCCTTCTTTTTTTATTATATCATAAAATTTCATTATTTCATCATTTTTAGGACGTTTAAATACTTTAGAACTTCCCTCATTGTAAGGAATCAAGTTTATATAAGCATTAAGTCCTTTTATAAGCTTTGCTAAATTTCTTGCATCCCCTATACTATCATTTATCCCAGATAATAAAATATATTCAAAAGTTACTCTTCTACCAGTTATATCTATATAATCTTTAATAGCAGTAAGTAAATCTTCTAAAGGATATACTTTATTAATTGGCATTAGTTTTGATCTTAACTCATCATTTGAAGCATGCAAACTTATTGCTAAATTAACTTGATAAGGAAGATTAGCAAATTCATATATTTTAGGTATTATTCCACATGTTGAAACTGTTATATGACGTGAACCTATACAAAGACCTTTATGATTATTAGCATTATCTATAAAATCTACTAGATTATCATAATTATCAAATGGTTCTCCAATTCCCATTATAACAACGTGAGAAATTCTTTTTAGAGTTTCTTTTTCTATAGCAATTATTTGAAGAAGCATTTCACTTGTAGAAAGATTACGCACTTTTTTTCTTTTACCACTTTCACAAAAAGCACAACCCATGTTACATCCAACTTGACTTGAGATACATAGACTAAGCCCATAGTTATGATACATAAGAACACTTTCTATATGTTCACCATCACTAAGTCTAAAAAGATATTTACTAACATCTTTATCATGCTCTTCTTTTACTATTATAGGTCTTTCTATAGAAAAATCTTCTTCAAGCTTTGAAATTAATTCTTTACTTAAATTAGTCATTTCTTTAAAAGAAGTAACTCTTTTTTCATATAACCAGTAAAAAACTTGAGAAGCACGATATTTTTTCTCATTTATATTCAAAAAATAATTTTCTAATTTTTCTAAAGTTAAATCATAAATATTCATATCAATCACAAATTTATTTTATCAAATTTCTAACAAAAAGTCTTTAGTTTATGAGAACAAATAAGAAATTTTTCAACTAAATTTTCAAAATTTCTCTCTAAACCTCAC
>JBJEDW010000056.1:0-10205 GCA_051872415.1 Bacilli bacterium | reverse complement strand
GATTTAATCAAAAAGAAAAAGATGAAACATAAATATTGTCTTTATACAAAATTATTATTTTCTACTTAAAAGACTAACTCAAATTTTACGTTTCATACTTTTTTATTTTTTTAATATTTTAAACTTATTTTTTACTAGGAATTATTAATTCTTTACCACCCATATAAGGTCTTAAAACTTCAGGAACATTAATTGATCCATCTTCATTATAATTATTTTCAATTAAAGCAATTAAAGCCCTGGTAGAAGCAAGTACAGTATTATTAAGAGTATGAGCATAATAATTGCCTTTTTCTCCTTTTATTCTAATACCAAGTCTTCTTGCTTGAGCATCTCCAAGAGTAGAACAACTACCTACTTCAAAATATTTCTTTTGTCTTGGGCTCCAAGCTTCAACATCACAAGATTTAACCTTTAAATCTGCTAAATCTCCAGAACAACATTCAAGTGTCCTAACTGGAATATTTAAATTTCTAAAAATTTCAACTGTATAATTCCACATTTTATCATACCACTTCATACTATCTTCAGGTTCACAAATAACAATCATTTCTTGTTTTTCAAATTGATGAACTCTATAAATACCACGTTCTTCAATTCCATGAGCCCCAACTTCTTTTCTAAAACAAGGAGAATAAGAAGTCATTGTAATAGGAAGAGTATCTTTCTTTACTATTTGATCTTTAAACTTACCTATCATAGAATGTTCACTAGTACCAATAAGATATAAATCTTCTCCTTCTATCTTATACATCATTGCATCCATTTCCGCAAAAGACATAACTCCAGTAACAACATCACTTCTAATCATAAATGGAGGTATTGTATAAATAAAATCTTTATCTATCATATAATCCCTAGCATAACTAAGCATTGCACTACTAAGTCTAGCAGCATCACCCATCAAATAATAAAAACCATTTCCACTTGTTCTACCACTAGCATCCTTATCAAGTCCATTTATACTTTCTAATATATCAGCATGATAAGGTATTTCATAATCAGGAACAATTGGATCTCCAAACTTTTCAAGTTCTACGTTTTTACCATCATCTTCTCCAATTGGAACACTTGAATCTATAATATTAGGAATCTTCATCATAATATCTCTAATCTTTAAATTAATTTCCTCTTCCTCACATTCCATTTTCTTCAAAGTTTCATTTATCTTACTTACTTCTTCTTTAATCTTATTTGCTTCCAAAACATTCTTTTCTCTCATAAGAGCACCAATCATTTCACTCTTATCTTTTCTTTCCTTACGAAGTATATCTCCCTCAAGTTTTAACTTACGAGTTTTTTCATCTAAAACAAATACCTCATCTACTAAAGGTAACTTCTCATCTTGAAACTTCTTTTTTATATTTTCCTTAACAAGTTCCTTATTTTCTCTTATTAATTTTATATCTATCATATTATCATCTCCTATTTTTCTTTTATTTCACATAATTCAAATCTATACTTTTGAGTAATTTCTGGATACTTATCATGATCAACCTCACTCAAAAACATTTCTTTAGGTCTTACCCAAAGACTACTGTCTCCATATAATCTCCTATAAACAACCATTTCTTCACTAGTTTCCGAGTGAAATGCAACATCTTCAACTAAATAATAATTTCCTTTAAAATGCTTATAAATTCCTTTTATCTTTAGTGTATTCATATTCTCCTCCTTTATATAATAAAAAAGAATGGTAAGGAGTCTTAAAGACGGTACCATCCTTTATTTAACTTTTAGATAATAACGGTATCACCGGGAATTATTAGTTCCTCTCCAGAGTAGATTCATAAAACATTTATATTAGTTTACAGCGACCACTAACTCTCTTAAATAAATAATTTTATTACTAATCTCTTTCAACGAATTACATTTATATTCTAACAAAAATATTTAGGTTTGTAAATAGGGTTATTGGGAAATGACTATACGAGTTGAGGTGATATAGTCGTTATTGTATGCAGAGCCCCTTTGTGAAAATGAACAGAATACACCAGCGTAACTAATATTTTGGTAGGAACCTCCTCGCCCCAACCAAGGTTGCAAAGAATATGGTACATACCCTCTATTGGAATACCAACTATCCTGGGTTGAAATTTTTACTTCTTTTATAGCATCTCCAAGTTTGCTTATTTTAGTTTTACTGAAAGTTCCTGCAAAACTATATTTATCTAAATATTTATTTTCTGGATAATTATATGTTCCTGTAAAAGTGCTACCATCTTGTAGCACACCTATATATCCTGAATTATAAGATGTAGTATATCCACTCAACATTGTTGTTCCATCACTTGATACTATGTTACCCATTACATAATCATCTGCTCCACCACTCATGTCATATATTCCATATATGTTTCCTGTTGTTGAGGCTACTTTATTCATATCTTTTGTAGTACTTTTTATATTAGTATCATATTCAAGTAAATATCCATCATATGTATAAAAACCATATGTATTATATTGGTCTGTTGATGTTTGATCTGTATATGTTCCATTTATTGGGGTTTGTCCTCCTACATTTCCTCCACTTCTTCCTGTATAGTATCCTGAACTATTATTAAAATTTATTTCTTTACATGTTCCATCTGTACATGTTCCATATTTTGAATGTGTTAGGTATGCTACTGCACCCCATTCCATATTTTTCATCATATGTGTATCATCTGAGGTAGTAAATCCATATTGATTTCCACTATCATTCATTGCCATTATATTTGTTTCATATGTTCCTACCTGAGCATATCTATATGATTTCATATCTGGTTTTACAAGTGGTGTTATTCCTGTTATATTACAATTAGCTTGACTTGGACTTGTATAACAAGCATTTGTCTCTGGTGTGCTTATTTCAAACTTTCCTACCCAAAACCCTGTAAGTTCTTCATCTCCAAAGGTGAATGCTGGATGAGTATATGTTTTTCCATTACAAGCGCTATCAGTACATGTTGAATTATCACTTTTTAGTTTACATATTTCTGATGGAGCTCCATCCGTTCCTGAAATATTATCAGTACATGTTATTTCTCCAGTTGATGCCGTTCCACTTTCAAATGTTATTTCTATCTCTTGAGGATCTACATATATTACTCCATTAGAATTATAGTTAAATATTTTATATTTATATCTTGGTATCCATACCTGCATTGTAAGTATATCATCCATTGGTATTTCTGTACCTGGACTTGCATTTAAGTAAGTACTTCTGTTGCCCGAAGATACTGTTACACTATTTGCCCACATTTTTTGACAATAATCATACCATTTATATGTACTACTTTTATTAGTACTATCTGCTTTTTTCCATACTTCATCTGTTTCATCATAATATACTGCTATCATATTGTCTGATAATAAAGGTTGATTTGGAGTTTTTAGATTACAAGTATCAACTGACACCCCTATCGTCTCATTTCCCTTTACACTACTAGTAAAAAGCGCATAAGAATCACTTATCCTATACGCTATAAAACCTGCTCCTAAAAGAATTGTTATACACACTAAAGACAGAATTATCCCGTTTAATTCTTTTATATCTTTAGTTAATAAGTTGTAAAATGACCCCCCCCCCAGACGAACATTTGTTTGTACTTTTAAATAGTTTCTTCATAGTTTTTTACTCCTTTTTTATAGTGTTGATTTGCGAATTAAAATGTACGTTATAATTGCGAATTAAAATGTACAAATTCAACTAGCAAAATTCATTTAGCAAATCTTTTTTTATTGTACTTTTATTCTACCACTTGTCGTCTATTTATTCAACTAAATTCTTACAATTATCTAAATATTCTGTTTTCTCATACTTATTGCAACCAAAGTTAAAAAGTTGCAATTACTTTGAGAATTAAAATTTTTTTTCAATATCTTCTAT
Source organism: Bacilli bacterium (assembly GCA_051872415.1). GTDB lineage: Bacteria > Bacillota_I > Bacilli_A > RF39 > UBA660 > UMGS1449. Next base: position 6,334 of record JBJEDW010000056.1, on the reverse strand, counting down.
ACTATTGACTTTTATACTTTTTTGTAATATCATACTTCTTGGGTTTGAGAAAGAGGTTATTCTAGTACTTTGCTCTTTCTCATCCTTTCTTAAAATTTTATAAAAACGATTAAGTCATTTAGATTTAATCGTTTTTATATTCTCTTATATTTTTTGTTTTAAGTCAAGTTTTTTATACATTTTAATTCGCAACTAAATAGATATTATTTGTACATTTTTAAGTGCAAATCAACAATTTTCTTAACCTAATTATACAATTTTTATTTTATTTTGCAAATACTTTTTTATAATTTTTTTATTCTACTTTCTAGTCAAAACATATCTAGCATAACCATCATAATAATTATTTAATCCTTCAATGCGATCATTTAAATAATTAACTTCATTTTTTAAATAATTTTCAAACTCTAATATTTCTTTATCTGTTAAACTATTAAAATAAAAATTATCTACGCAACTATTTGCTATTATATCAGCATATCTTCTATTGGGTGAAGTAATATGTGTATAATACCCTAATCCTAAAGCATCATGATTCATACTATCAACAGAATAAATTGCATTATTAGAAGTCTTACCAATTTCTTCTAAAAAATGAGCATATTTTTCCTTTTTTTCATTAGGAACAACTTCTAAAATACTTCGATCAATAAAAGGTTTATCATAAGTATAATGTCTATAAATAAAAGGATATCCATTCTTAGCAAAAAACTCTGCTACTTTATTATTAGTATAAATCATGAAACTAGCAACAAGTTTTTCAGCATTTGTTATCTCTATACCTAATTCTTTTTCTGCTAAATCTTCAAGTCCTTTATTACTTAATATATCTTTTATTATCATTAAATTCTCTATAAACTCTTCCTGATTATGAGAAAAACATATATCAAGTAAATTATTAAACTCATCATAAGAATAATTCTTATTAACTCTCATACTTTCTCTTTTTATATCAAAACTTACTAGATTACCTTTTTTATCTAAAATAAAATCATATACTTTAACATTTCTTAATTTATTTTCATCAAGTGATAAATAATTATTAACAACTTCTGGATGAAACATATCTATTTTTTTATCCTCTAAATAAATAGTCTGAGTATTATTCCTAGCATTTTTCATAGAAACAGAAGAAGAAGAAAACAAACTATTTGGATCTGCTATATAAACTTTTAAATTATATAAATCATCTTCTATTTTTTTAACAGAAAAAGCATCATCTTTATTAACATTAACACTTTCATCTATTGTTACAATAAAATCTTTATTTTTTCCTTCTTTGTTAAAGTTTATCTTTTCAAGTTTTTCTTCTTTAGGAACAATTATATTATACATTTTATTTAAGTATTTTTCTTCTTTAATATAATCAGGATTATTAATCTTATCAATTAAATTCTTATACCAACTACTTATAAACTCATTACTTTTTCCAGAAATTAATTTATCTTTATACATTTTTGTTATCTTAGAAATATTCTCTTTAATTATAAACTCTTCAGTTTTTATAAATTTACTTGTTAATAGTAAATCTAAAGTTTTATCATAATAACATATTTTCTCATATGATCTTTTATTACTATTTACACTTTCTAAATACTTATCTACTACTAAAGATATAATATTTTTTGAATTTAGATTAAATGCATTTATTAAATAAGGATTATTTTTTATTAAGTTTTCTGTATATTTTATATTTTCTAAGTCAAAAATAATATGTTTTATTATATTGTAATTAGCTAAAACTTCTTCTGATTTTATATTATAAGCAATATTTATTTCTAAGTTTTCTAGTTTATTAGCTATTTCTTTTAAATAATAATATTTCCTATGACTTTTACGAGTATTCTTCTTTGTACTTTTTATTGTATCTACGATACTTTTTCTAAGTTCAAGAATTTTTTCAGCTTCTTTTAAATAGTTTAAATCATTGTCTTTTAATACTTCTTTTTCAAGTAGTCCTAATATTTTGTAGATGGCATCAATATTTCTATCTGAAAAACTTATAATTAGTCTATTTAATCTTTCTAAAAGATATTCAAAAACATTAACATTATCATCGCTTAAATCAGTTTCTATTTTATCACTTAAATTACTTTCTATTCGTTCTATTTTTTTTAAAATATAATTGTAATTATTAATACTATCTTTTTCTTCTTGATAATTTTCTTGTTTTTTATCTAGAATTTTTTCCAGTATTTTTTTTATATTATTTATTTGATCATATTTTCTTAAAACATCTTTTATGCTTTTATTAGAATTAATTTCTAAATGATTTAAGATTTTATCTACTAGATCCATATTATTTTCATCAAAATTTTTTAATATATATTCTAAAAAATTTAAATATTCTTCAAATTCAAGACTATTATCTTTTGTATTTGTACTAGTTACTTTTACTTCATCATCAAAATTCTTTCTTATTTTTTCTAAATAAATCATAATATCTTTCATTTTATTAGAAATATCATTGTTTTTTCTTGTTTTTTTATAAAGAGTTTGATAAATATTAGAAAATTTAGTCCTAAAAGTTATTATTTTATTACATTTATCTAAATAATCTTTTGTATTTAAAACATCACTTTCTATCATTTCAATTATTTTATAAGTTACTTCTTCTAGATTTTCACTATAATTATAAATTATTCTTTCTAAATAACTTATAAAATTCTTAAAATAATCTTCATCTTTTATCTTCAAAGCTTTTTTGAGTTCATCAACACTATTTGAGTTTAATATGTTATTTATATCTTTTTCTTTAAACTTCATCTATCTTCTTGACTTTCCTATTATTTCTACATCACAAGTTAAACACTTGATTCTTTCTATTATTCTTCTTGCTTTTACTTTTTCTATTTTGTTATTACCTGTCGCAAGATGATTTTCTAATTCTTCCATTGTTAAATTAGAAGTAAAAAATGTTGATAAGTTCTCATTCATTCTATATTGAAGTAATGTCCCAAGTATTTCATCTCTTCCCCAACTTGATACATTTTCTGCCCCAATATCATCTATTAAAAGATAAGGAATGTTTTTTATATATTCATATTTTTCACTAAAAGTTGCATCCATATCTTCAGACTTTTGAAAAGAAGCTTTCAAAGTTCTTAAAAACTCAGGGAAATAAATAATTGCACATTTTTCACCTTTCTTAGCAAGTTCGTTAAAAAGTGCTGAAATTAAATATGTTTTTCCACATCCAAAATTACCATGTAGGTATAATCCTTTAACATCTTCTTTTTTATAATTTTTTAAAAAATTAACAACATATTTAATTGCTTCTGATCTCGAAGTATCATCAGTATATATGTCCTTTATTTTAGCATCCTTCAATTTCTTTGGCATATCAAATAAATTTAAATTTTCTTTATACTTATTCTTTTCTAATTCTTTTTGCTTAAAATGACAAGCTTTATAATTAAAAGTTATATCTTCCCCATCCACTACAGGTAAATTAACATAACCATTAAGTTCATTCTTACAAAAACCAAGACCCTTGCAACTAGAACAATTTTCAAACTCAAGTGCAGAATTTTCAAGTCCTGAAGTATGTTTATAAAGCTTTTCTTTATTAATTTTTAAACTATTTACTATACTTTTAAAAGAATCATTATTAAGATTATTAAGAAAATTTTGTTTTAAGTTTTCATCTCTAATCTCAATTAAATTATTTACTTTTTTCATACTTCTCACCTATATAAAGTTTATCAAATTTTTTTCTAAATGTCACACATTTACACTAGATTTTATAAAAATAAAATTAAAGAAAGAAACAAAAAAAAGCTTAACTGATTGAAAAAAATTAATAAATAATATATAATCTAAACATGATCGGAGGTGCTTTTATGAATAAGCATAAAAAAGCCTTTACCCTTGTCGAAGTTTTAGGAGTCATTGTAGTAATTGGTATCTTATCCTTACTAGTAATTGCTAGTATTCAAAGTTATCTAAATGAAGGCAAAAAAACATATAACAACAATTTAAAAGAACAATTATTAATCGCGGGTAAAGAATATTATTCAACAAATAAAGAATTACTTCCATATAAACAATACAATGAAAAAGCAGGAATAAAAAAAGCATTCATTACTGCAGAAGAACCTAATTCTAAAAACTATTTAAAAGATAAACTAATAGATTCTGAAGGCACTAATTGTGACCAAAGTTTCATTTTAGTAAGAAGTCCATCCAATGCAGACTATGAATACCATAGTTGCTTAATATGTGGTGAAACAAATTATAGCAAGGACGATCAATACTGTAATATCAAAAACTGGGGTGATAATACTGCTCCAACATGCAAAATAACCTTAAATGGTAAAACAGAAGACATCATAATTACAAATAATAATTATTCAGATTTAAAATTTTCCGACTTATCAGATAATGATGATGATATAGACATAGATTCAAAAGAAAGTAACAAAAGATTTGCTTACATAAAAATTACTAAGAAAGATGACAATATCAAATATATAGATGTTTCTAATTTAGAAGATGACGAAATAAAAAACTACTCAATCGGAGCAGATCTCATTAATTTAAAAGAAGGTACATATTCAGTATCTGTAATAGACAAAGGCTTAAATGAGACAAGTTGTATTTCAAATGTAACTGTAGAAGAGGAAACAATTACTGAGAATGATAACACAAAAACTGATGATACTGAAAATAATAATACTGAAACTGATAATAATAACGATAATAATACAACCATTAAAGACGAGGCTAATGCTCATTGTGCTTTAAAATATAATTATAATACTAATAAAGTTGAATTTAAAACTGTTCCTAAGAATTCAGTAAAATTTTCTATAGTCAAAAAGGGAAAAAAATCTAATTTTAGTAATAATAAATATGCATTAACTCCTAACACTTATGGAAAAATGAGTTATCGTGGTAATGTTGTAACTTCTACTGGAACTAATTATAAATGTTCTTTAAGCTTTACTAGATATTGTTATGACAAAGACACAGGTTATGGTTTATGTAAACCAACAAACATTTCAATAAAATGGAATTCAAAAACAGGAGCTAAAGGTAGATGTGGTTCAGCAAGCAGAGATTATTGTGCTGCAATTGCAACTGTTAAATACCCTATAGAGCAAAAAACTTATTATGTAGGATATCAAAACAATTCAGGATTACTTTCTGGATCCTGTCGTTCTCACGCTTTTATGGCAGTAGCCAATTCAATCAACAACACATATTACTCTACAAAACATCTTCAAAACTATCTATATAGCATCGGATATAAAGGAGTACTTTGGAAAGGCGCTATTAGTAAAGCAGCAAAAAAATATAATCTTAAAGCAACAATATACCATAACGAACTCAGTCAAAAAAAAGCTGCTACCCTTATTAAAAAAGCACTTAACAATGGACAACCTGTTATGATTTTTGTAGCAAATAAAAAATGTAGTGATCTCGCAGGTACCCATCATGCCCTATTATTATTAGGATACAATAGTAAAGGAAATGTTGTTTTCGTTGATAGTGTTCCTTATGCTAAAGCAAGAAGTGGAAAACGAAGCGTCAACGCATTATCAAAATGTATGTCAACTGGTAAAGTCGCCAATTCATATTATAGAATGATAATATTCTCCTATCAATAGAAAGCAGGTGATAATTTGAAAAATAAAAAAACTATCATTTCCATCTTAGTATTTATATTAACAATATCTTTGTTAGGATATCTAGCTTTCGGGAATAAAGACAAAAATGATTACACAAATATTTCAAATGAAAAAAACTTGGAAAAAATTAAAACAAACTACTCTTTTGAAGACAACTTATATCAAGAAAATAGTGATGAATACTTAATTAATGAATCAGAACATATTGTTCCCTATCTAAATTATATTTATGAAAACGATGAAGAAATATTAAACATAAAAGATCTTCCTACTGATAAACTCCTATATATTTTAAATATACTATTATCAGGAGCAGGAAATGACTTATGTTACAAAGAAAGTTTTATAAAAGAAAAAATTAACGATTTTTTTGGAAGAAGTGATATTGTATTTTCAAATAATTCTTTATATTATGAATATAACAATAATAAAATATGTTTTGAACAACTAATGCTAAATGGTGAAGTTAAAGCAAGTGCTAATAAAATCACTAAAAATGATAATTACATAACAATCGAATTATCAGAAGGAGAATTAGAAATTGGACATTAGTATACAAAAAAAGCAATGATAAAGTTCATTTAGAAAGCATAATGGCAAAATAAAAGGGGCTGTTGAAAAATTAAATGATTAATTTTTCTTCAGACCTTTTTATGTTATAACAATTAAAAAGCCTTAAGAGCACAAGCAATTAAGGCAAA
>JBJEDW010000055.1:0-1958 GCA_051872415.1 Bacilli bacterium | reverse complement strand
TGATTTCTAATTTTTGAACAAGTACTGAATAACCTAGTGTCATTGAAAAAATTATTATCATAACTAATAATGCAATTGCTTTTAAGGGTCTGTTTTTCATACTAAATTTTCCCTTCCATTTTTTATTATACACATGTATTATACTACAATTTTTATGCAAAAAAAAGAATTTATTATTGTAATTATCTATATTAAAAGGCAAGAAATATAAATCTGAGATTTTTTTCTAAATGCAACCCACTTTAATAAAAAAGTTGCATTTAAGTTTGAAAATATAAATAGTTGCATTTAAGTCTTAAAACTTTATAATAACCTATCGATAGTGCTTATAGATTTTGAAAGGAGTTAATTATAATGCATCTTACTAGAGATGATAGATATACTATCGAAAATAATTTAAGTAATAATATTTCATTAAAACAAATAGGAAGAAATATTAATAAACATTGTTCTTGTATTTCAAGAGAAATTAAAAATCATTATATAACTAAAAATACTGGTTCTGTAGGTAGAAAATTTAATAATTGTTTATATAGAAGGACTTGTTCTAATAGAGGAAAAAATTGTAGTCTTAAGAATTGTACTGAATTTATTGAAGAAAAATGTCCTATTCTAAATAAACCACCTTATGTTTGTAACGGTTGTAAAAAAAGAAACCAATGTACTTTATCAAAGCATTTTTATGATGCTAGTTATGCACAAGATGAATATGAAGAAATTTTAAAGGAATCCCGTTCTGGTATTGTTATAGATCAAGATGAGATTAATTACTTAAATTCTATTCTTACACCATTAATAAAAGAACATGGTCAATCAATTCATCATGCAGTTATAAATAATAAGAATAAAATTATGCACTCTGAAAATAAAATTTATAAATTAATTGATTTAGGGTTATTAGAAGTAAGAAATATTGATTTACCAAGAAAAGTTAGATTTAGACAAAGAGTAAAACAAGTTACTGTATATAAAGTTGATAAAAATTGTTTAGAAAATAGAACTTATGAAGATTTTGAAAAATATATACAAGAAAATCCTGATACTCCTATTGTAGAAATGGATACTGTTGAAGGCAAAAAAGGGGGTAAAGTTTTATTAACTATACACTTTGTTAATTGTTCTTTTATGCTTGCTTTTATTAGAGAACATAATGATGCTCAATCAGTTATTGATATTTTTAATAATCTACAAGATATACTTGGTATTGATAAATTCAAAGAACTATTTATTTTGATTTTAACCGATAATGGAAGTGAGTTTTCTAATCCTACTGAAATCGAATTTGATTTAAATACTGGTGAAAAAAGAACTCAAATATTTTATTGTCATCCATCAAGTCCTTTTGAAAAAGGATCTTGTGAAGTTAATCATGAACTTTTAAGAAGAATATTTCCAAAAGGTACATCTTTTGATAAATTAAATCAAAATGATATTAATTTAATTATGTCACATATTAATTCTTATAAAAGAAAAAAACTGAACAATGTATCCCCATACAAAATGTTCAGCACTATCTATGGTAAAAATACCTTAGATAAATTGAATATCAGAGAAATACCAGCAAATGATATTAACTTAACTTCTGATATTTTAAAATAATAATATTTTATAAGCACTATCCATAACACTCACATAACACTCTAATTAAAGGTTGCGTTTTGAATTACAAAAAAATTTAAAAAATGCAATTTCTTTTTGTCGTGCATTAAATACCGCTTATGTCATGTATTTTATGCTCAAAACTAAAGTAAGTCAAGGGCTTGAAGTTCATTTTACCCTTGACTTACACTCTTCTGATATAATTTTAATACAAATAAAGGTATTCTTTATTTGTTAGTTATGTAAAATCATACTAAAGGTTGCATTTAACTTTCAAAAGTTGCATTTACCTTTGAATTTGAGCATTTTTTAAATCATTTTATCGACATCTGGTACTTTGTCTTTTAAAATAGCGTTTA
>JBJEDW010000054.1:0-10254 GCA_051872415.1 Bacilli bacterium | reverse complement strand
CCTTTTTTTAGGATACCTTCTTCCTTAAATGTCCATACTTATGGGTACATTATATTCTGCTATTTCTAGTTGTTTCGCTCCTCTTCCTTCTTTAATTCCTTCCTTAAAGCCTTCTTCCATTCCCTCTTCTTTTTCTGCCATAGCATAAAGTTCGCTTTTACTATATTCTTCGTAGATTTCTTCATCATTTGTTATTTGCTCAATATTATTTTTTAATTCCATAAATTCTTCATCATCCTTCACAAGTTTTTCTAGAATTTTTCGTTCTCTCACCAAAAACAGTGCACATACCTTTTCGAACTTACTTAATTCTAACTTGTCTTTATTATACACCTTATCTTTTAATTTTAAAATATTTATGTGAATTATTTTTATCAAATCTTTGTATAATTCTTCCCCATTCTTACCTTTCATTTCATATTCATAATATAACTTATCTTTTCCTTCAATATCGTATCCATCTATATTAATTTGTACTGATCCAAAACCATTATCAATAATCATTCTTCTTAAATGGCTCTTATTTCTAATTAGTAGAGCTGCTGATTTTTTCTTATTACATTCTAACATAATAGTTCTTCCATCTACTTCTACTCTGTAATCACAAACCTCTCCTCTATTATTTTTACCTTTAGCTAAAAAACCATTATCTTTTTCCAAAATTTCTTTTATTTCAAGTCCTAATAGTTATTTTACTATAGTTTTTATAATTATATGATTTTTATCACTTTTTAAGATAGACTTAAATATAATGTCATTCATTGGATTAAAATAATCATATTCTTTACCATTTTCTTCTATTACAATTTTTCCTTTTTTATAATAATAATTTATTCTATTCTTCATAATCGCTTCCTTTCTTTTTAGATATAAGAAAAAGACTAAAGTATCTAGTCTTTATCCTATACATGCTGAAATTTCTCTTAAAAATGATCCAAAATAAATACCTAATATATTTATAAAATATAATATTTTCATAATGACTGGAATTGATAAAATAAAAAGTATTGTGATAAATAAAGTTTTCTTATTTAGTCTTTTTATAAACTGCATAATTTCTTTTTAACTATTCTTCGAAGAGCACTTCCGAAATTTTGTCCAAAACCATATAAAGCTTTAAAAGCTGAGGTAAAAGCATTAACAACAGTTCCGGATATTTTTCCTCCTCCAACTACATGGAGCATTTCTTCTTTTGAAAGCTTATTTGCGACATTTAACGGGTCTTGTGTAACCATCTACTACTCCTAAACCAAAAATAAATCCTGCTATTCCTGCAATTATAGCCCAAATTGATGCTCCTCCAGTTACTTGTTTTAATTCACTATTAGTTAATCTCATATAGACTACCATCCCCCTTTAACTGATATTTTTTATTAAACATATTTTTATTATTATTACGATGTGATATCATTATGATAATTTTATCTGGATATTTTAAAAACAAATTATTTAAAATTGTTTTTTCTTCAAAAGGAGAAATTTCATTGAATACTTCATCTAAAATCAAAACATTTTTAAAATGCAAAAGTCCTCTGGTTAATATTACCTTTTTCTTTTCACCACCACTTAAATTAAAACCTCCTTCTTCAATAACATAATTTAAATCCATATTATTTTCTTTTAAAAACTTATTAAGAAGTGTAATATCGGCCATTTCTTTTATTTTTTCTTCATCACAACTTACTAAATTCATATTACTAATAATACTTCCAGGAAATAATTCTTCATTTTGACCGATATAAGTTATATTTTCTCTTATAAATGAAAGATCCAAATCGTTAATATTTATACCATCAATGAGAATTTTTCCATCGGTTAAATTATAATATCGAAGTAATAATTTCATTAAAGTAGATTTACCTAAACCAGATTCTCCAGTTATAAATACTTTATCATTTTTATTAATAGTTAAATTTACATTATTAAGTATTTGTTTATAATCTTTTTCATACCTAACATTTTTAAATACGATTTTATTAATTTTTTCAAACTTTGACTTAGTAATTTCTTCTTGTTTTACTTCTAAACAGTCTAAAACTCTATCAACAGATGTACTATAAACCTTATAAAGTGACAAGCTTTCTGTTAAATTTGAAAGGAGCCCAATTACAAGATAAAAAATTGAAGAAAACAAAACTATATCTAAAAACCCAATATCATTACTATAAGAAATAAATGAAGCTAGGAAAATAAAAATGCAATAAAACAAATCTATAAAAAGATTTAGAAAAAAATTATATTTATAGTTTTGTTTATTATAATTTTTATCATTTTCTAATGATTTATAATATTTTTTTGATAAGATACTAGATACATTTTTTGAAACATTAAGATTCTTAACAGTTTCAAAAGAAGTAAAATAATTAATAAGAGAAGAAGTATAATTTATCCTATTAACTTTATACTTAACAAATAAATCATTAAAAATATACTGAAATTTTTTAGTTAGTAAGAAAATACCTAAAATCATAACAAAAAGTGCTAATCCAATATAAATATTTAATATAGAGGTATAAATAATTACTACAATACTTAAAATTAAATCTACTACCGAGAGAATAAATATTTTTGTAACAATTTCTTTAAAATTTTCTATGTCTTCAATTATTGTTACTAATTCTCCAGCTTGTTTTGAAATGAAATATTCATAAGGAAGATTTAGAATATGATTAGTTACTTTATTAGTTATTTCTTTATCTAATTTCACACTTAAATTAAGTATTAATTTATTTTTAATATAGTTAATACCATTTTTAAGTATTACTATATTTAGAAAGACTACTAAAATTAAATGAAGAAAAGTTAAATGTTTATTATAAGCTAATACCATCTTTAAGTAATAATTAAAGATTAAAGAAAACAGAACATATAAAAGAGATAGAAAAAGAGTTTTTAGAATAATTCTTTTATTACTTCGGAAGATTTTAATTATTTCTTTTTTAAATCTCTTATCTTTTATTTTTTTCTTTTTATCTCCTTTAAAAACTAAAAATATGTTAGTAGTCATTTTTTCAAATTCTTCAAAAGTTATTATTTTAATTCCTTCGGATGGATCCATAACCTTTAAAGTTTTATTTTTCTTATTAACTTCAAAAATAACTATAAAATGAAACATATTTTTATCCTTAATTGTGTGTGCAATTACAGGCAATTTTTTTATACTTAATAAATCAGTTTTTATTCCATATGAATCAATCCCATATGATTTACTAACTTTTACTAAATCGTAGGCGGTATAACCATCGTATTTTTTATTTAATTTGCTTACTATTTTTTCTCTAGATGGTTTTATTCCGTAATACATTAAAACTGTCATGATACTTGCAATACCACAATCGGTAGTGTTCTGCTGTAAAACATAATCATAATTTCTATTCATTTTATCCTCCTCACTAATATAATTACCTAAGAAAATAAAATGACCTAAGTTTTTTTAAAAAATTAAAAATTTTTTTAAATACAAAAGAAAGAAACAAATTATGCTTCTTTCTTTTGTTTGTTTTCTTCTTCTTTTAAATCTATTTTTTTATCTTGAATCTTTTCTTTAACTACTCCATCAGTATTTATCTTAAGTGTTCCTTTAAACTCGCTATCTTTTTCTTTAGAAGAAGAGTCTTTATACCAAATCTTAATTTTATACTTATGAGTTTCATCTGGTTTTATAACAACAGATGGAAACACATTAGAAGCAGAGATTGGTACTTGACTTGTTCCTAAACTTGCTTTAGTACCTTCAAGTGGAATAATTTCATATAAAAGATTAAATTGAGTTTTAAATGTATTAGTTACAGAAAGCCATTCCAAACTATAAGTAACATTTTCTTTATTATTGTTTTTTATAGTAATTTCCTTTTCGTAAGTATAATTATCACTTATATTACTAATTAAAACAGTATCTCCATCTTGATAATTAACACTTACTCCCTTTATTTCTTCTTTTTTATCAGTAAATATAAATGGATAAATTAGAAAGGATAATCCTATCACACATATAGATACTGCTAATATCAATATTTTTTTCTTATTCTTAACTATAAACTCTTTCATAAACTTTTTATCCTTTCTTTTAATTTACCCAAGTAGGGGCAGTTACTTTAGTTTCTACACCATAATTAAAGTTACCATAGCTTTTAACTTTATTTACATTCCAACTACTACAATCTAAAGACCAAGTGGCACTATAGCCTGCACCTTTAAACATAGCACTCATATTTGTTACACTTGAAGTATTCCATCCAGATAAATCTCCTATATTAAAGGTTGTGGCATTATAGCCTGCACCATCAAACATAGAACTCATATTTGTTACACTTGAAGTATTCCATCCAGATAAATCTCCTATATTAAAGGTTGTGGCATTATAGCCTGCCCAATCAAACATATAACTCATATCTGTTACTTGCGATGTATCCCAATTTGATAAATCTCCAATACTCCAGGTTGCGGCACTTCGGCCTGCACCATTAAACATATCACTCATATTCGTTACACTTGAGGTATTCCATCCTGATAAATCTCCTATTGTCCAGGTTGTGGCATTATAGCCTGCTTTACCAAACATAAAACTCATATCTGTTACTTGTGATGTGTCCCAATTTGATAAATCTCCTATATTAAAGGCTTTTGCCATATAACCTGCCCAATCAAACATATAACTCATATTTGTTACACTTGAGGTATTCCATCCTGATAAATCTCCTATTGTCCAGGTTGTGGCATTATTGCCTACACCATCAAACATATGACTCATATTTGTCACACTTGAGGTATTCCAAGAAGATAAATCACCTATACTCCAGGTTGTGGCACTTCGGCCTGCATTTTCAAACATCCAACTCATATTTGTTACACTTGAAGTATTCCATCCAGATAAATCTCCTATATTAAAGGTTGTGGCACTTCGGCCTGCAGAAGAAAACATATAACTCATATTTGTTACACTTGAAGTATCCCATCCTGATAAATCTCCTATTGTCCAGGTTGTGGCATTATGGCCTACACCCTCAAACATAGAACTCATATCAGTTACACTTGAGGTATCCCAAGAAGATAAATCACCTATACTCCAGGTTGTGGCACTTCGGCCTGCATAATAAAACATAAAACTCATATCAGTTACACTTGAGGTATCTAATTTTGTGAAATCTCCTGTTGTCATGTTTCTACATTCATAAAACCAATATGCAGTGTTAGTTGGATTTATCTTTTGACCTATTTCTACTTCTGTTATACTTTCTCTTTCGTCATACCATAATACACTTGAATCACTACTAAATGAATAAGATTGAGTGTCCGAAATTGGTTCGTATTGGTTCGTTATTGCTCCATGATTTGTTATGTTGGAACTTCTGTTCGCTAAGCTTTCATTTATTATTAATGTTCCATCTATATATAGAGTTGTCATTTCTGTAACATATTTTACTGTACATGTTGTATCTTGTGTTACATTTGATACTGTAAGTACATTATTTGTTATAGATCCTGTTTGATTATTTGTACATGTTACTATTGGTATTGAATCACTTAGAGCTGAAGTTAGGTTAAATATTCCATTTTGACCATATTCTATACTTTTTGTTGCAGTATCCACTGTTCCATTTTGTACCACTACATTCACTGTATGTATTTCTGGTTGCCATACAGCATATAAGTTTACTACTCCATGATATACATCTGTTAAGTTTTTTACTTCTGCTTCATCATTATATACTACTTGATTACTAGTTGGTTTAGTACTCCAACCTTTAAAAGTATAGTGTTCTCTTGTGAATGTATTTTTTGAAAGTTTCCCTGTTTGATTATATACAAAGGTGCTATTTTTCATAGTGCCTTTTCCACCATTAGCATTATACTTTACTGTATATTTTAAATCACTAGTTTCTGGATTCTCATCTGCTGAAACATCACTTTCTTTTAGTTTTGTTTTTACTCCTATTTTAAACTTATATTCATGTTTTTCTGTAGCAGTCCAATCACTTGAATCTACTTCTCCATCTATCCATACTCTAAGTTTATATTTATCTTTTATATTTTCATTGGTACTATCATGACTATTTATTTTTGTATATATTACATAATCACTACTTATATCACTTACTTTAGTTGGTTCTAAAAGTACGTTACCTTGATAATCTTCTAAATAGATTTTTACATCTTTATCTTTTAATTGTTCTATACTTCCATATGTTTTCGTATTATCAAATTCATAGGTTGGGGTTATTGTTTCTCCAGTTTGTTGCTGATACACATCTATCAACCATACTTCATAGCCATTTTCTTCCGATGCATTAGCAATTAATTGAGCAGTTTCTTCAGACACTCCTATACTTATAAAAAATTAGACATTTCTTCTTTATCATGGGCTATTATTGCATTATAAAGTTCTGTTGCTTTTTCTGTTGTTACTCCAAATAAATCAGCTAAAAAACCAATTAATTTATCTTTATCTGTATCTGATATTATCATATTATAACACTCTGGATAATCATCTTTATTTGGATTATCTAAGTCTCCACATATCGTTTGTACTCTTTCTAGAATAAGACTATATCCTATATCTGTATCATTTTTTGTTTTTGTTCTTACTTGAAAATCAAATGTTTTATCTTGTGCTTTTCCTTCATTATCTCCCATTGGAAGAGCATTTTCTATACTTATTATATCTGTATTACTTTCTAAAAACTCTATTTCTATGTCTCCTGTTTCTATTTTGTTAGTTTCTCCTAAAAAACCATAATTCCACACAGCAAAACTTACGCCAACTGATAACATAAGTAATATTACTATAAGTGAAATTGTTATTATTTTATGTCTTTTATTTAGAGGATTATTAGTTATGTTTGATTTGTTAAATACTTTTTTCATAAAATTCTCCTTCCTTTAGTTTACTTATACAAAAATAATAACACAAACTTTGACAAGTTTCAATAATTATCTTTCAATCTCATTACAAATAATTTGAAATTCATTAAATCTTCTTTCTACTTTACCTTTTACTTTAATTATTTCATTTTTCTTAAAGTTATTTACTTCTTTGTAAAGATCTGGGAATACAATTAAAGTTGTACTTCCAGTATTATCTGATCCTGTAATAAAACACATAACATCATTTTTCTTAGTCACTATTTCTTTTACTTTATCAATTAAAACAATTACATTTACTCTTTTATTTAAATAATCTTTTATATCATAAATATCAGTAATATCAGGATTATTTAATTTAAACTTTTCTGTCTGATGACTCGTTAAATAAAAACCAAATACTTCTTTTTCTTTTTGTAATATCTCATCTATTGGAAGTTCTTCTTTTAACTCTATAACAGGTTTTTCTAAAATATCTTCGTCCATATCAATAGCAAGTTCTACATAATTTAAAATATTATCTAAATTACTAATTAATGTATTTATATTATAAAATTCATCAAAAACATGAGCATAGATTAAAGACTCTAAAACTTTTCTATTATTAGTTTTCTTAAAAGTTCTTTTTAGAAAATCAAAAATATCTTTATAAGGAGTGTTTCTATTTGAAATTATATGATTTGAAATAACTCCCCCGACATTTCTAATCGATGAAAATGGAAAAATAATAGCGTTTTTCTCAAATACAAACCTATTATTTAAACTTTTATTAATACTTGGAGGAAGAATTTTTATACCAAGCTTTTTAACTTCCATCAAGTATTCTTTTATTTTTTCTTCACTTCCTACGACACTAGATAATAAATTAGCATAAAATTCTTTAGGAAAATAATATTTTAAATAAGCCATTTTGTATGCTACAATCGAATAAGAAACAGAATGACTTTTATTAAAACCATATCCTGCAAAAGCTAAAATAAGATCAAATAATTCTTTAGCTTTTGCACTATCTTTCCCATTTTTAACTGATTTTTCTATAAATCTTGCTTCTTCGTTTTTTAAAATATCATATTTTTTCTTACTCATTGCCCTTCTAAGTAAATCTGATTCTGCTAAGGTGTAACCTGCAAATTCCCTTGCTATTAGCATTATTTGTTCTTGATAAACGATAATACCATATGTATCTTCTAAAATAGGCTTTAAAGACTCATCTAAATATTCTATTTTTTCTTTTTTTTCTTTTCTTTTAATAAATGATGGAATGTTTGATGCAGGTCCTGGTCTAAAAAGTGCTATTGCATTACATAAATCAATAAAATTAGAAGGTTTTAAATCTCTTAAAAATCTTTTCATTCCTTCAGATTCAAACTGAAATATTCCAGTTGTATCTCCTTTAGCAAAAAGATTCATTACTTTTGGATCATCAAAAACAATTCTATTAAAATCTATCTTTTTATTAGTAGTAATATAAATATCATTTATAACATTATCAATAATAGATAAATTTTTTATTCCTAAAAAGTCCATTTTAATAAGACCTAATTCTTCTAAATAATCCATAGTATATTCAGTTAAATTGATATCATCACTAATTTTTATAGGCACAACCTCATCTAAATGCTTATAACTTATTACTATTCCTGCTGCATGAATACTAGTATGTCTTTTATTCCCTTCGATTAAGTTTACAATATTATAAAGAAGTTTTAATTTATCATCATTTTCTATTAAAGTATTAACTTCTCTATCACTATGTTTTATATCTTTTAAAGTTCCTTTAAATGGAATCTTTTTACAAATAATATCTAAGTATTTAGAAGAAATTCCTAATACTCTTCCTACATCTCTTACTGATGCTCTTCCCCCTAAAGTTCCAAATGTTATAATTCCTGCAACATTTTCTTCTCCATATTTTTCTTTTACATAATTAATTACTTCATCACGTCTATTATCTGGAAAATCTGTATCAATATCAGGCATAGTTATTCTTTCAGGATTTAAAAATCTTTCAAATAAAAGATTATATTTAATTGGATCGACATCTGTTATTCCAAGACAGAAAGATACAAGTGATCCAGCAGCAGAACCCCTTCCTGGTCCTACTAAGATACCATTTTGTTTAGCATATTTTATATAATCATAAACAACTAAAAAATAATCTTCAAAATGCATCTTTAAAATTACATCAAGTTCGTACTCTAATCTTTCTAGATAAGTTTTAGAAACATTTCCATTTAACCTTTTAGTAAGTCCTTTTAAACTAAGACTTTTTAAATATTCTTTAGAGTCAGAAACATCATATTTTGGCATAAATAGTTCTTTTTTAAAAGAAATATTACAGGCATCAGCTATTTTTAAAGTATTAGTAATACTTTTAGAACTCACCTTTAAACTTACTTCATCAAAGGTGAATAAATGATTATTTTGATAGATGAATTCTATACCATCACTTATAGTTTTACCATCTCTAATCATGAATATATATGGAAGATATTTATACAAAGGTTCTTCTAAATATAAAGTTTTATTTATAAAAACTGTTTCTAAATCTTTATATAACTCCTCTTCCTTTTTATTTTTTACTCCAATATAAATTTCTTTGTAAACGTCTTTAAACTTAGTATAGATATCTTCATCAAAACAAATACATATTAATCCTTCACTATATTTTTTCAAAGATTCAAAAGAAAGATTCTCTTTATTTTTTAAAGTCTCTATTTTTACTAAATTATAGTACCCTGTTTCATTTTTTACATATAAAAGTATTTTATTTAAATCAAGACCAATAATTGGTTTAATTCCAGCTTTTTTAAATTTATGGATTATTTCCATTGTTCCATACAAATTATTATCAGCTACCCCACAAGAAGAGATGTTTTTTTTCTTTAAGTTTTCTATTAGATCATCTATTTTAATTAAACTAGATAGTAAACTATAATCTGTTTTTATAAAAAGTGGACAATACATAACTCTTCTCCTCCTTATAATTATTTTACCAAATTTCTAACGAAAAGTCTTTAGTTCATAATAAAAAACTTATTTTATACCAAAAGAAAAACTCTCTATTTTTTAGAAAGCTTTTCTATTTGTTCTTTAGATAAACCAGTATACCTTGATATAGTACTTATATCAACCTTATCTTTTAACATATTCTTTGCTATTTCATGTCTTTCTTTAATTGAACCTTGTTCTATTCCTTCTTCTTTGGCAGTATATAACTGGCTTAATCTTAACTTTTCTGTTAATGCTTCTCCTTCTTCATTTCTTAGACTATATTCTTCCATTATTTTATCATTTCCTTGAAATGTAAAGTTATTTATATTTATCTGAATGACTAATTCATATTCATATTTATGTCCACTTTCCATTTTACTTTTAAATAAGTCTGCTGCA
>JBJEDW010000053.1:0-10263 GCA_051872415.1 Bacilli bacterium | reverse complement strand
AATGGATTTGATATAAGAAAATACGAAGTTAACCCTTTGGGACGAAGTCGATAAATATTTGGATGCTTTTAGCATTCTTTTTTTCTTGTTTATTTTGTTTAATATTTGTAGATTTGTGATATAATGTTTAGCAATTTATACTAAATTTTGAGCAAGTGAAAAATTTGGTATAAATTTATTGTACTAAATTTCTGACGATAAGGGGAAAGTAATATTCTTCTTTTTTCATGTTAAGGAAAGATTTATGTTAAGATAGATAAGAAACTAATTAATATATATAAAAATATGAATTGAAGGTAGAATTACTCCTTACCCCTAAAGTTTGGAACCCTGAAGTTTATATTAAATTAAGATAAACGGAGTCGATTAACATCGTATTTAAATGAATAACTAAAATTTGTAGAACCACATTTCTCGCACTTAAATTCATTAAATTTTCTAGTTATAGTTGAAACAAATTTATTTGATAATATTTTAGAAATAAGTAATCTGCAAAATTTAATATTAGATTTTTTGCTTCTGTTGGATAAAAGACCATAATGTTTATTTTTAGTAAAATTATTAGGTAAAACATGGAGCAAAAATCTTCTGATAAATTCTTCAGCAGTGATAGTCGTTTCTTTAATTTTAGAATTATCTTTGTAATCTTTATATTCAAAGGTAATGTTGCCATTTTCAATGTTTTATGAGTACAGTAGAAATAGGAGATTGGATTTGTGGTATTTGTCATAGTAAAATGAATGTTAAAAAAGTTGGTAAAAACAGATGGGAAATTTCATGTCCAGAATGTGGGTCAACATGGCATGTAGATAATGATGGCGAATATATAAATGAATAATAAAATGATATGTTGTTTAGGCGAAAATCTAGGCGAAAAAGTATCTAAAAAGTGATGAAAAACACCATTTTTTATTTTTCTTCATGCCTTATAAAACCTTTATAAATCAAGGATTTGCGAAGGCTTGTTTTTGTAAAAATGGTTAGGTACGTTTAGATACAAAAATATTAATTTAAGAATAGTTCATTGAGAAAAAATGCCTAAAGTGGCAAAAATTCTCAATGCAATTTGTTATTTATTAACAATTAAACTGAAAATACTTATTTTTATCAGTTTTTAGAATATTAACAATGATACGGACAATATAAATTTTACCGTATGACTTTATATATATTATATTGTAACGAAACTATACATTAAAAAAGCTATTTTGACAAACTTAATGATAAATGATATAATTTCATTAGATTTGTCAAAGGAGGAAAATTATGGAAAGAATGACAATAAAAGAATTTAAAGAACAAAGTAATATAGAAATTATTGAATCAATTATGATAATGAATAATGGCTATATTACTTCAAAAGAACTATCAAATCTTGGAATTCATAGAATGTATCTTAATATAATGAAAGAAAAAGGTATAATAGAAAAAGTAGGTAATGGTATATATATTGATTCTACTAAAGTAGAAGATAGTTATTATGTTTTTAGTTTAGAACTTTCAAAAGTAGTATACTCACACATGACAGCACTTTATTTTCATGGACTTTCTATTAAAGCTCCAAATGATAAATATGATATTACTGTACCAAATAATTATTTTAATTATAAAATAAAAGAACATAATGTTTTTTATGTTGATAAAGATATTTATGAACTAGGACTTACTGAAGTTAAGACACCAATGGGAAATAGTGTAAGAGTTTATGATGTAGAAAGATGCATTTGTGACATTATTAGATCTAAAAATAGAATGGATTCAGAACATGTTAAACATAGTATTAGGGAATATGTTAAAAGAAAAGATAAAGATCTAGTTAAACTATCTAGTTATGCAGATAAAATGGGTATTAAAGAAGAAGTAATGAATTATATAGAGGTATTTTATGAATAGTATACAATAATAAAACGAGTTGAAGGACTATTACAAGATAAAGAGTGTAAAAATAGAACATTAAAAAGAAGAAATGAATTGGAAAAGAAGTTTATAGATTTCAACAATAAAATAATAAGAATATTAAAGGAGGAACAATAATGGAAATATTGGATTTATATAATGATTTAGGCGAAGCAGTCGGAGAAACTATAGTAAGAGGAGAAAAAACTGATAAAGGGAAAAATATTATGTTATCGGTTATATTTATTAAAGATAGTGAAGGTAGATATTTAATTCAAAAAACTTCTAAAGAAAAAGGAAATCGTTTTTCATCTACTGGTGGTCATGTCGCTCATGGGGAAAATGGGCTAGATACAATAAAGAGAGAATTAGAAGAGGAATTAGATATAACAAGTGTTGATGATGAAATTCAATATGTAAAAACATTTAAATATCCAACAAAAAATTGTATATTTAATGTTTATTTATTGGAAATTGATCAATTGAATATATCAGAAATAAAACTTCAAAAAGAAGAAGTAGCAGAAGTTAAATTTTTGACTTGTAAGGAAATAAAGGATATTATAAGTCATGGTGATTTTTTAGAATCTCATGCTTATATTTTTGAAAATTTTATTAATTGTTAAATGGAGGAATAATATGGAAAAAGTAAATGCAAAAGATTATTTAGGAAAGGAAGTATCTATAGAAATAGATAGACCATTAGGAACAAGACATCCTAAACATGGGTTTATGTATATGATAAATTATGGATTTATTCCCAACACTGTAAGTGGTGATGGTGAAGAATTAGATGCTTATTTAGTTGGTGAATTTGAACCAGTAGAAAAAAGTAATGGTAAGGTAATTGCTATTATACATCGGATAAATGATGATGACGATAAACTAATAGTTTCAAAAGATGGTAAAAACTATTCAGATGATGCTATTAGAGCATTAACTGAATTTCAAGAAAAATATTTTGAATCAATTATAATTAGATAATACTCATATATAAGGGTGGTTCATGGAAAAATTAGAATAATATTGATCAATAGTTTGACATAGATAAAAAAATATGATATATTATCTATGCAAGGAAAAAATGGTAATACATTTTTGTAAGGGGTCTATTTTCGGATAGAGCCCTATTTTTCTGCCATTAAAGTCTAGAAAAATCTAGGCTTTTTTTTTTAATATAATTCTGGGAACAAATCGCGTTATTTTAAAAATCTTGGGACCAACTTGGGAACAACTATATAGGTTACGACAGGTAAAATAGAGGTATTTACGAGAAATTTAGCAAGTGATAAATTAAAAATAATGAAAAAGATGATAAAAAACAAGTAAGTTCTGGAAACCCCTGAAGAGACTAATTCCATCTTTTCAAATTTCAAATTTACTTCTATGATAATGAATGCTATAATCATACTAGGAGTGGTTTGTATGGCTAGGTATAATAATAAAAATAATGAATTTGATTTGTTTAAACAACTCTTTTTGATATTTTCTTCTATCGGAGTCATAATAAAATGGATTATAGATTTTATAGCTTTTGTTATAGGAAAATTTATAAGTTTTATAATATATATTGATAGGAAAATAACTAAGAAAGAGACTTCGTATGATGTTTTGAAAAAACCTTTTAAGGACACTAATGCTAAGTATAAAGAAAAAGAAATAGTTACTAAAGAAAATATTATTAAAAAACTAAATTTATTTAATATGGATATTTATGATGATATGTTTTCTCCTCAGATAAGAAAACGCGGAGAAGAGTATTATGAAGAAGATAAAGTAAAGTATTTTAAACAAAATAATAATAAATATACATGCAGGATAACTGGTACTGATACTTATAAAGTTTCTATTTCATTTAATAACGAAAATTATAATGTTATAGATAATGCTACTTGTACTTGTCCGTATCATAAAGATAATAATAATAATTGTAAACATATATATGCACTTCTTTTAAAAATAAAATGTGAACCTAATAATAAGATTATTCTAAACGAAATAAGAAAAAATGTTAAAGGAATATTAGAAATGACAGAAAATGCTACAAGTAGTATTGGTAAAAACTTGAAAAACTATGATGTTAGATGTGTAAAACAATTTACTGAAAAAGCTCCTGTTTGTTTAGAAATAATTAAAGAAATTGAAACGTATTCTTTAGAATGTAACAGTGAAAAAGCATTAATAGAATATTTGATAAATTTATTAAAGATTAAGAGTAAAATGCAAGATTATATAAAGTGTATTTTAAATAGTGAAAAAGAAAGTTTAAGTAACGAAGAAAAAAGTATTGATTTAGATTTTTCATTTGAGGGAAAAGATAAAGTTCAAAATGAATATGATAATGTATATGGTTATACAAAAGAACAACTTGAACATTTAGAACCTTGGCAACTAGAACTTGTTAAAAAGGGAGAATATGATCCTTCTGGGTTTGAAGAACAAGAGCTTGAAGATGATGATTGGCATTCAGATGATGAAGATGAAACAATAAAATAGAAAATATTTATAATAAAATTTTTGTAAAAATAGTATCAAAAGTGTTTAAAAAAAGATATAATTATTTTGGAGGTAATATTTATGAAAATAGATACACAAGAGCTTTTTAATAATTTTATGAAAGATGAGGCGTTGTTTTCAACTCAATCTGAAGAATTAGAAACTTTAAGAGATATTAATCCTGAAAAAGAAACTTCTGAAGTTGTATATTATGATGAAGAAGTGCTATATGAAACATTGGCTAAGGATTTTTCATATCAAATAAGAGAACGTGGAGAAGAGTATTATTATGATGGTAGTATACAACAAGTTTATAAAAACAAAAACAAATATATTGCCAAAGTAAACGGTAGTTTTGATAAGGAATATGATGTGTCAATTACAGTAACAGGGGAAAACACAGCTCATTATGAATGTAGTTGTCCATGTACCTATCCATGTAAACATCAATATGCAGTAATTATGGCCATTTCTAATTTAGAGTATTTAGAAGTAGAGTTAAAAACTCCAGTAAAAGAAAAAGAAATTAATTTAAAAGCAATTATTCAAGAAATACCTGCAGAAGAAATAAAAAATTATTTATTATCTCCAAAGGGATTGGATAATATAAAAATAGAAATGGAAACATTTAGTGAATATTTTAGAAAATATTATCCAAAACAAAAATATGAATTTTATTACAATAATTTATATAATGACTTAGTTTTAGGTCATGATTATTTTGAAAAAATAGATTTATATATAGATAGAGCTAGACAATATTTATCAGGTAATGATTTTGATGAGGTATTCAAAATTGTTAAAAGTATTATTGAAGCTTATAATGATAGTAATAAACTTAATTTTGATAACTATGTATTTGAGGTAATTAATAAACTTGGAATGATATTAAGGATTACATATAGAAAAGCTACAGAAAAAACGAAAGCTGACATAAAAGAATGGACTGATAAATTAGAAGAACAAGTATATTACAATAACTATTATTTGGAAGATTTAATACTTAATTTGAAATAAATAAGAAAAAAATAAGCATATGTAATTATTTGCATATGTTTTTATATGCTTGAATTTTTGTTCTAGTTTTTAATGTTTTGTTAAATTATAAAAAATTTTTATAAAATAATTTACTATTTGAAACATAAAGTGTATAATGTACTTAGAGGGTGATTATATGTTTGATTCAGAATTAGGAGAAAAAGTAAAACTATTAAGAAAAAGAAGAAATTTAAAACAAGATGATTTAGCTGAAGTATTAGGACTTAGTAGGAGTCAAATATCTAATTTAGAAAAAGGACGAAGGAATTTAAGTTTAAAACAATTAGAAAAGTTATGTGAATATTTTAAAGTAGATATGTCTTTCTTTCTTATGTCTGAAACTACTGATAGTTGTATAGACTTAATAGATAAGGCTGGGGTGTTATTTAAAAGTAAGGAGTTGAGTGATAGGCAAAAAGAAGATTTATTTATATCTATTATGAAGATATACTTGGATTCAAAAAACAAATAATTAAAACGGAGGTGGTTTTGTGAAACAAGATAAAATGCATTTAATAAATAAGATATTTAATAATGAAACAATTAGAACAGTTTGGGATAAAGAAGATGAAAAGTATTATATAAGTGTTGTTGATATAGTTGGAGTATTATCAGGAAGTGATAGGCCTAGAAAGTATTGGAGTGATTTAAAAAGCAAATTAAAACAAGAAGGAAGTGAATTGTCCGAAAAAATCGGACAGTTAAAATTAAAATCTCAAGATGGCAAGTACCGTATGACAGATGTATGTGATATAGAAGGAATGTTTAGGATAATTGAGTCTATTCCAAGTAAAAATGCAGAGCCAATAAAACAATGGTTAGCACGTTTAGGTAAAGAAAGAATTGATGAAGTATTTGATCCGTCAATTACTGTACAAAGAGCAATAGATACCTATCGTGCTAAAGGATATTCAGAAGATTGGATAATAAAACGAATAAAAGGAATACAAGATAGAAAAAAGTTAACTGATACCTGGAGAGCTGGTGGAGTAACAGAAGAAGTAGAATTTGCAATTCTAACTAATGATATTTATAAAGAATGGTCTGGTATGGATGCTAAAAGATATAAAGAGTTTAAAGGATTAAGAAAAGAATCACTTAGAGATAATATGTCAGAGTTAGAAGTTGCACTTGAGGATATTGAAGAACTTACTACAAGAAAACTTGCTGAAAAGCATAAACCTACTGGATTAGAAGAAAATAGAAAGATAGCTAGAGAAGGTGGACAAGTAGCAAATAATACTAGAAAAGATATTGAATCTAGACTTGGAGAACCAGTTGTAACAAGTGATAATGCATTAGGTTATCAATATATAGATGGATCTAAACAAATTGAGAATAAGTGAGTTATTGTATGCAGAGAAAACTTAAGATAATAAGATGTAATAAAATTAAATGTAAGAAATGTAACGATATAATTGAATCAACCTATGTTCATGATTTTAAATGGTGTTCTTGTGGTGCCGTTGCAGTGGATGGTGGGCATGAATACTTAAGAAGATTAGGAAATGAAGAAGATTTTGAGGAGTTATCTCATTTTATATTTAACTTTCCAAAAAAATATATAATAAAATTTTTAGAAATAGAAAATTTAAAAGTTAAAAATAACTATGCTGGATTTAAGTTATAGTTATAATATTTTTATTCTATGAATAAAATTCACTGCTTTTTTGTCTAACAAAGTAGTAGTTAATAATGTTTTAATGTTATAAAATATATATTGTTATTTTTAAAATGTGGCAATTTTTGTAACAAAATGTTTTAAAGTCTAAATTTATGTTATAATGTAGTTGGAGATGATGATATGTCGAAATTAAATGTAGATCAAAAAAATATTAGTTTGTTATTAGGTGATAAAAAATCGGATTTTCTTATTCCAGATTATCAAAGGCCATATGCATGGACTGAAGAAGAGTGCCAAACATTGTGGGAAGATATATTTGAGTTTGCTTTTCCGAATGGTAAGTATAATGCTTTTAATAACGATGAGGAATATTATTTGGGTCCAATAGTTACATTTAAAAACGATGAGGGAAAACTGGAAGTAATTGATGGTCAACAAAGACTTACAACTTTGATGTTATTATTGAGAGCATTTTATGTGAGATTTGAATCTATGAAAACAGAAGAATCTATGAAAACAAAAGAACTGATTTCTAGATGTTTATGGAAAACTGATGAATTTGGTACAGCCAATTTAAATGAACTAAAAATAGATTCAGAAGTGGCAACAGATATTGCAAAAGAAGAATTTCTTGATATTTTAAAAACTGGAATAGTTAAAGATACTCAAAAGAGTAAATATGCAAATAATTATCGATTTTTTCAAACTAAGATTGAAGAATTCTTAAATGAGTATTTAGATGTGTTCTCATATTTGCCAATAAGAATATTAAATAATTGCATTCTTTTACCAATTGAAGCGGATAATCAAAATACAGCATTAAGAATATTCTCTACATTAAATGACAGAGGATTGCCATTATCTGATGCAGATATATTTAAAGCACAATTTTATAAATATTATTCTGATAAAGGTCAAAAACAAAAATTTATAGATATATGGAAAGAATTAGAAGAATTAAGCGAAAAGATTTTTAATCCTATTTCTGGAACACCTATGGATGAATTATTCACCAGATATATGTACTATGAAAGAGCGAAGATGGGTATTAAATCATCTACTACAGAAGCTTTAAGAAGATTTTATGAAAAAGATTCTTATAAATTATTAAAGAACGACTATACTTTAAACAATTTAGTTGATTTGGCAGATTTTTGGAATGATGTATCTAAGCAAAATCGTGAAAGATTCAGTGATAGGGTATTAAAAAAATTATTTGTATTAAACATGGCTCCTAATGGAATGTGGGCATATTTCTTATCTGTTTATTTTATGGCTAATAAGGATGATAGTGGTATGTTGGATGATGAGAAGTTATATAAATTTTTAACAAAATCAATTGCATTTATTTGGACATATGCTTTTTATAATCCAGGTGTTAATGCTTTAAGAACTCCTATATATGATGAGATGATTAATATTGTTAATGGAATAGAGGTTACTTTTGATAAGTATAGATTTGATAAAGATTCAGTTAAACAAAGTTTATTAAATTATTCTTTTGATAATAGAAGACCTATTACAAAATCGATGTTAGCTTGGTGGGCTTTTACAAATGAACAACAAGAGTGTTTATCTTTGGAGCAGTCGTATGAAGTTGAACATATATATGCTAAAAATAGGGAAGATGTAGATGGTGGACTAAATGATAAGAAAAATATTGAAAGATTAGGTAATAAATCGTTATTAGAAAAATCTATTAATATTAGAGTGTCAGATTTTAGATTTGAGGATAAAGTAAAAAAATATAAGGGATATGTAAATAATAAAGGTAAATATATTGGTGGAACTAAAATTCAAGATTTATTAACAATTGATAGTAAGTATAGTGGTTTTGATGAAAAAGATATTGAATCTAGAAATAGTTTGATTGTTAATACATTTATAGATTATTTGTTTTCAGAAAACTTATTTATATAAAAATTGTAAAGTTCTGATGAGACATCTTGTCTAATAAATAGTATGGTGTAAAAAAAAGAACATTATTTACAATTTTATGATATAATAGTAATTGATTGGAAAATAATGGAACAACAGCTTCACACAAATATTCCCAAAGAAGCTGTGGATATGGGTGAGGGATGTGTCTACCCATAATGGCTATAGCGGCTTAGACCATTATTTAAGATTACTGAGCTATTAAAAAAGGTAATTGCCAATCTTTTTTATGAGAAAATTTAAATTATGGAGATGATACTATGTCAATAGTAAAAAATGGAATAATTGGACATGCTATAGGAGATGCAATGGGTGTTCCTATTGAATTTTAATCTAGGGAAAATCTTTTAAAAAAGCCTGTTACAAAGATGATAGGATTTGGTGCTCATGATGTTCCGAAAGGAACTTGGTCTGATGACACATCAATGTAAATTGCTACTATAGATTCAATAATAAATAAAAAAGAAATAGACTATGAAGATATTATGACTAATTTTTACTATTGGTTACGGGATGCTAAATATACTCCGCATGGTATAGTATTTGATGCAGGTCATACATGTATCCAAGCAATTATAAATTTTTCAAAAGGTTATAAGTTGGAAGAATGTGGTGAAACACTATAAGTTCAAATGGTAATGGGTCGCTTATGAGGATGCTACCGATTGCTTATTATTGTTATTATAAAAAGTTAAACGAGAAAGAAATTTATCAAATAGTTAAAAATATATCTTCACTTACTCATGCTCATCAGGTAAGTGTATTAGGGTGTTATATTTATGTCAGTTATGTAATTAATTTGTTAAATGGAAAAGATAAGTTTGAAGTTATGAAGAAATACAAAAAAAGGATTATTCTATGTTTCATGAAGAGTTTTTGGGTATGTATAAAAGGATATTAGAAGACGATATAAGAAAATACGATATTGATGATATTAAATCTTCAGGATATATAGTTGATACACTAGAAGCATCATTATGGGTAGTGTTAAAAACTAAAAATTTTAAAGAAGCAATAATAGGTGCTGTTAATCTTGGAGAAGATACAGATACTGTTGGAGCAGTAGCAGGATCAATGGTAGGAATACTATATGGATATGATTCAATACCTAAAGAATGGTTAGATACATTGGTTAAAAGAGAATACTTGGAAGAGTTATGTGATGAATTTGAAATAGAATTAAAAGGTAATATAAATTAACAGTTTGGGACAAAGAAGATGAAAAGTATTATATAAGTGTTGTTGATATAGTTGGAGTATTATCAGGAAGT
>JBJEDW010000052.1:0-10324 GCA_051872415.1 Bacilli bacterium | reverse complement strand
GTCATTTCATATACTAATTGACACTATTATGTCAAATTTTTATGCGATTGCCTTAGAACTAACACTAGTCCTCATCATTTATAGCATCAATAAGTTCTTCTTTACTCATCTTAGAATAACCTTTAATTCCCTTATCTTTTGCAATATTCTTAAGCTCAGAAACACTCATTTCACTATGATCTTCATCATTAGAATCTTCTTCCTTCATATGACCATTTTCAACCAAATACTCAATTTGTTCTTTAGTAAGAGTTTCATACTTAGCCAAATTAATAGCAATTAAATCAAGAAGTTTCTTATTTTCTTTTAATATTTTTTCAGTTCTAGCATAACAACCATCAATAATTTTTCTAATTTGTTGATCAATTTCAAATGCAATCTTATCTGAAAAATTACGAGTTTTGTTATAATCCCTACCCAAGAAAACACTAGACTCATTTTGTTCAAGTTGAACTGGTCCAAGTTCACTCATACCATACTCACAAACCATAGCACGAGCAATTTTAGTAGCACGTTCAATATCATTTTCAGCACCGGTAGTTATATCATCAAAAGTAATTTGCTCTGCAACACGTCCCGCAAGTAGTGTACAAATAGTCTCAATAAGTTCATTTCTAGTTGTATGCATCTTTTCTTCTTCACTTTGAATATTAGTATAACCACCAGCCATACCACGTGGAATAATTGTAACTTTTTGAACAATATTTGAATTTTCTTGTTTAAGTCCTGCAACAACATGACCAGCTTCATGATAAGCTGTAATTTTCTTATCTTTTTCACTAACCTTTCTACTCTTTTTAGCAGGTCCCATAAGCACACGATCATGAGCTTCATCAATTTCACTCATAGTAATTTCAGTCTTATTACGTCTAACCGCAAGAAGAGCAGCCTCATTAAGAAGATTTTCAAGATCAGCACCACTAAAACCTGAAGTACGATTAGCAAGATATTTAAGTGTAACATCTTTAGCCAAAACCTTATTCTTAGCATGAACTTTCAAAATAGCTTCCCTTTCACTAACATCTGGAAGTGAAACAGTAACTTGTCTATCAAATCTACCTGGCCTTAAAAGTGCCGGATCAAGAACATCAGGTCTATTAGTCGCAGCAATAATAATTATACCTTCATTAGCACCAAAACCATCCATCTCAGTAAGAAGTTGATTAAGTGTTTGTTCTCTTTCATCATGACCTCCACCAAGTCCAGTACCTCTTTGACGTCCTACAGCATCAATTTCATCAATAAAGATAAGACAAGGAGCAGTTTGTTTTGCTTGTTTAAACATATCACGAACACGACTTGCACCAACCCCAACAAAAAGTTCAACAAAATCTGAACCACTTATATAATAGAAAGGCACATTAGCTTCTCCAGCAACTGCACGCGCAAGTAAAGTTTTTCCAGTCCCTGGAGGACCAACAAGTAAAACTCCCTTAGGTATTCTTGCACCAAGTTTTTGGAACTTTTTAGGACTCTTAAGAAAATCAATAAGCTCCTTAACTTCATATTTTTCTTCAACAAGTCCTGCAACATCATCAAAAGTAACCTTATCCTTATCAGAATGAAGTTTAGCCTTACTCTTACCAAAATCCAATGACTTATTAGCACCACCAACTTGTCTAGTTAAGAAATAAAAAGCAAAACCAATTAAAAGTGCAAATGGTAAGAAATTAATTATAATTGTCCAAATAGAAGAACCATCTGGATCTTTATTAACTGTAACTTTTAAATCCTTATTATCAGAAACACTAAGTATTTCAGAAATAACACTATCTGAGTAAGGAACTTTAATTTCGAAACTTTCATTCTTACTATAACCTTCAAGTTTTCCAACAATTTCATAAACAGCAGAAGCTTGTTTTGGAGTAAGTTCAAGTTCAGTAACCTTACCCTCATTTAAATTTTTCATAAACTCATCATAAGTTAAATTATTTGCTTTAGCACCAAGAGAATTAAATACCATAAAAACTGCTAGAAAAAAGCAAATAATTAAACCATATGACAGAAAATTTCTTTTATTATCTTTTTTACTCATAATTCCTCCTTCTAATAATACCTAAGTATTATATCACACTTTTTATTTTTTGGAACATCAAACTTAGATTTTTTAAGTCCTGGAAGCCAAACTATCGTATCCCTAGAATCAACAACTACAGGCCACAAATCTCTCTGACTAATAGGAACCTTCTCATCAATAAAAATATCTTTTACCTTTTTAGAACCATTAAGACCCTTGACCTTTATCCTATCCCCTGCTCTTCTTGTTCTAACATGAAGAGGTAACACTATATCAGAACTATTAAGCCTACAATAATAATTGCTATTAGAATCAGCATCTTCTATACTCTTAATATTTTTACCATTAGGTAAATTAGCATAATCCAAAAGCTCTATCTCGTAACTATCAATTTGATTAGTTTCTCTCTCAAAATAAAGTTTATTATAACTCTTAATAACCTTAACAGCATTAGGCAAATAAATAACACTATTAGAGCGATTAGAATAAATCAAAGATTTTATTAAATCAGTATGAACATCAGAAATAAGAATCAAATCATCCTCATAATACTCCTCTAATAAACTATTAATTATCTTATTTTGAATTACAGAATCAAGCTTCTTAAATTTATCAACATCTATATAGTTATCATTATATAACCCCTTATATAATCTATCAGACTCACAACACAAAAACCTATCACATTCAAATAACATTTCACTATACTTCAAAAATTTAAGATGAACATTAGGATCTTCTTCCTTCAAAAAAGGCAAAACCATCTTTCGATATCTATTACGAGTATACTTATCAGAAAAATTAGATTTATCAACAGCATAATCAATATTATTCTTTTTATCATAATTAATAAGTTCTTCCTTAGTAACATAAACCAAAGGTCTTACAATAGAATAGTCTTTTTTTCTAATCATTTTACTAAAACCAGCATATCCTCCCAAAGTAGAACCTCTAACTATACGCATCAAAATAGTTTCTATCAAATCATCACCATGATGAGCAGTCATTAAATACTTAGCATTATATTTATAAACTAATTCTTCAAAAAAATTATACCTAATATTTCTAGCTTCATTATGAAAATTATCATCACCATAATTATTAATAATCATTTTTTCAAAAATAATTTTATGCTTCCTACAAAATTGTTCAAGAAAGACCATCTCATCATCGCTTTCAACCCTAAGCTTATGATTAACATGAGCACATACAATAGATATATTAAGCTTCTTTCTAAATTCAATTAAAATATTCAAAAGAGCCATAGAATCAGGTCCACCAGAGCACCCCAATACAACAACATCATCCCTATTCAAAATACTAGACAAATAATTCTTAACTTCCTTCATTTTATCACCACTCATTAAAAATATATAATACACTAAAACTTAATAATAATCAATACAATCAAAAATAATAACACGCATGTTATTATTTCATTCTAATAATATATTCATTATCACCAGAATATAAAAATTTCTCTCTTGCATACTTTGCAACATAAACAGGATCCTTAAGTTTATTAACTTCCGATTTTAAAATTTCTTCCTCTTCCTTTAAATCATCTAATTTAACTTCAAGTTCCTTATTCTCCTTTTTCATATTATAAACATCACTTAAAATAGAGCCAACAGAGTATAAAACATAAGCATTTATAGCAAAACAAACAAGAGTAACCAAAATAATTCTTTTTACTCTTTTTCTTCTAAGTCTTTTAGAACTTTTCTTTGCCATAATCTCACCACCATTACACTATCTCATAATAAATGATAACAAAACTAAAAAATTTTTTCAATAAAGAAGACAAAAAAAGAATATATTTGACACTACAAATGTCCAAATATACCCAATGCCAAACAAAATCCCAAAACAAAGAATAACAAAAAATAAACATGAATTATTCCAGAATTTATACTAATAATCCCCACAAAAAAAGTAATAAGTATAATAAAATTAAATAAACAATTAAGCAAAATCTTATATTTAGAACAAAGTAAATAACCACTTAATTTATAAAATAAAAAGTAGTAAACAAACCCCACAATAAAACAAAAAACAAAAGATATTAACTGCTGGCTTAAAATCATTTAAACAACTTCTCAAAAAGCGAAGACTTAGAACCTTTCTTTATATTTTCGAAATATGCAAAACTATCAACATTACCCTTTATAGAAACAACACCATCTTTAGTATCAAGTCTAACTATTTCAAGACAGTTACCTTTAATTGCCAAAAACCCCATATTAGTATCTAGTAAAAATTCCTCTTCATCAAAACTTTCAATTTTATTAACACCTGTAATATAAATCATTTTTCTTTCATTAATACTAATTCCATGATTATAACTAATATTTTCTGCAAATTTATCCATAAATTTTTCCTCCTACAAAAATATATGAAAAAGAAAAAAATATATGCACAAAAAAACACCCTAAGGTGTTAATATCCTATTCTTCCGCAGTTTTATATGCTTCTAAAATAGCTTCTTCAAATAATGTACGTGTTTCAGGATTGATTGGATGTGCTATATCACGATATCCTCCAGTAGCAGTTTTTCTACTAGGCATAGCGATAAATAAACCATTATCTCCTTCAATAATACGAATATCATGAACTGCAAAACAATCATCAATTAAAACTGATGCAATTCCTTTCATACGTGATCCTTCCTTTTCAATCTTACGTACGTTTACTGATGTAATTTTCATCTACAATCCTCCTTTTTAAAAGCAAACTGCTTCTAAAACAATTTTATATTAATGAAAACACAAAAGTCAATACATTTTACAACATTTATAACGAAAAAAAGCAAATATTCTAAATATTTAACTCCAAAACCCCAATAAAAACATCAGAATAAGAAAAAGATCTCTTAACTTTATCAGTATCTATAATAAAAACAAAATTATAACAGTCAACAATTATCCCCTCAAATTCCTCAATTTGATTTCTACTTCCATTATAACGAAATTTAATTTTTTTTCCTTTCAAATCACAAACTCTTTGTTTAACCTTTTCAATCATCTAGGATACCCCACATACATAGTACCATTAGTAATTATTCCCCCTATTCCATCTTTTCCATATTTAGTACGCCCCAAAATCTTAATTAAATCAATCGGTTCATTCTTATTAGACAAACAAACAGAAGAAGCAATAATCGCAGGATCTAAAGCATGAATATTAATTCTTCTTGGACTTGAAGCAAAATTAGACCCAGCTTTAATCAGCTCCTCATAGTCAGATTGACAAGCACCTGCAATTATAATAAGTTTTTCATGATCTTTCTCATACAATCGTGCAGCATTAACCGCTTTAATAAAATTCATACTATTCTTATAATTAGAAACTGCCTTATAATCTCCTCCATTACTATTTTCATAATAAGCATCATGACCCGTTATAACAAGAACATCAGGCTTAATCTCCTCCAAATAATCTTTTACCTTCAAATGAACATTTTCTTCACTACTAACAACACCATAACAAACAATATTCATATCTTTATAAAAATTAATACATCTATTTAAATAATCCTTATCCGCATCAATATGTAACACTTTACCAGGAAGATAAAAATAATGATCCCTATTAAGATCCAAACAATCACTCATATTATCAAAAAGAGCTCTATCCTCCTCTTTAGTAATATCATCAACACAATCCTTACACATTTCTAGATCATCCAAAGTAGCATCAGCAATCAATCTTACATTTACCCCTTCCAAAATAGCAACATCATCAACTAAATCTTTAATTTTAAAAACCATATCATGATTATGAGACTTACGAGTAACATAATCTCCAATATTAAAAAGCATATAATCAGCCTCCTACTAATTATATGCTAAGTTCATTTGAAATTTCACAAAAAATATTTACATCAAGTTGTTCCGCTCTAACAGATAAATCATAACCATATTTTTTAAGCACTCTTTCAATAACATCCAAATCATAATCTTTCAAATTATTTCTAATCGTTTTTCTCTTAAATTTAAAACTATCTCGTACAATTTTATAAAAAAAGTCTAAATTACTAACAGAAACCTTTTCCTTAGGATAAAAAGAAACAATCATACTATCAACATTTGGTCTAGGATAAAAAGAATTTCTACTAACAATAAAATTCTTCTCTATATTAAAATTATAGTTAAGAAAAACAGTAAAAGAGCCATAATCCTTACTTCCTACTTTCGCACAAAACCTATCCCCAACCTCTTTTTGCACCATAATCCTTACCATATTAATATCCAACCCAGAAACAACTATCTTTTCAATAATCGGAGTAGTTATATAATAAGGAAGATTAGCAACAATATACAAATTATCATAACAAATATTATTAAGATCAGAAACAATATCCCTATCTAAAAAATCCCCAAAAATGACATCAAAATTTTCAAAGCTTCTCAAATTATTAAACAAATTGTCCTTAACATCTAAATCAATTTCATAACCAAGAACTTTATCAAATTTTTCACAAAGCACCTTAGTAAGCCTTCCATCTCCACATCCAATTTCAACAACTAAAGAATTAGGTAAAATTTCAATATCATCAACAATTTTTTTAACAATATTTTTATCAACCAAAAAATTTTGACCATATTTTTTCTTAAATCTAAAATTATCCATAACTACCTCCAAACACTTCAAATAAAAGTAATTTTTATATATAAAAGAAAAACATCACTAAAATAAACTTATCACTACCTTATTTTAACATAATTTTAATAATAAACAATTAAAAAAAGCAAATCCGTTTTCATGAATTTGCAAATCAAAATTATTATTCTTGGGCTTTTTTATTTTTACTAACTGTTTTAACTTTCTTAGGCTTCTTTTCCCTATTTACCAAATCGCACAATAGCAAAACAACATTCGAACCACCAATCATATAAAGCATAGCTTCAATCGCAGACAAATTATCAGAGAAAAAAGCAGGATTATAATCAATACCATAACGATAAAATAATATCATATTAGTATCAAACATAGCTCTAAGGCAAATAATAATAACAACTAAAAATACAAAAACAGCAACAAAATTAAATAATAAATTTTCTCCAACAGATTTACTCTTAACAATAAGTGTAATTATAAAAGTTAAAAGAACAAAAGCAAATGGAAGAAAAACAAAAATCGCATCAGTCAAAGGTTTTTCTAGTCTTCCATAAGTAACAATTATTCCATAAAATACTAAACCAAATGATATAATAAGCAAAATATACTTAAAAAATCCAAAAAACTTACATAATATTTCCTTCATCAACTATTACCTCCATATTCATCAACATACCAATCAGCTACATCATCAAGAAGTAATGCAATCATTTTATAATTATCTATAGTAAGATCAAGCTCATTTTGTACCTTATTATAAATACTAGCTCTAGTTATATCAGTAACAAAACTATAAGAGCTATTTCCCAAACCTGATTCAGTCAAATACTCAGCATTATCAATAATAATATCAGCTTTTTGAGAAGTCAACTCCTTAGTTTTATCAAAAGAAACATTTGGTTTAGACTTACTATAAATATTAGAAATACTGTATGGAATATAGAAAATACAAGAATTATTATAATCTTTTAATATCTCATTATTAGCATTATACACATCTAAAGCAGTAATACTTTCCTTTTCACCAAATTTCGCAAACGAACCCTTATTAAGAGCATTAATACATCCTGAATAATACTCATATATAGGTTTAGCAGTATTATTATATTGATTATTCTTATAATCAACTGAGTTCATTTTCTTGTCAACTTCTTTTAATATCTTCTTATATTCATTATAATTAGCATCATTATTTAAATCAGTAGAATATCCATATGAAACTTCTCTATAATGAAAAAGGTTAGAAATTAACAAAAACGACATCAATGCAAAACAAATAATAAGTACACTATTAGCAAGTAATTTCAAAAAATCTAAAACAAATTCTTTCATATTATCCTCCTCATACCTTAACATTTATTTGAAAATCAAATTTTAACTCTTTATCTATTTTAGAACTCCATACTTTAATAAAATATTCATCACTAGAATTACTTAAAATATCTGCTTTATAAAGCTCATCAGTCTTCAAATTATTTAAAGTACCCTCACTAACTATTTCATTGTTTTTTAACAACTTATAGTTAATTAAAGTCATATCAACACCATCATTACCATAATTAGGATTAACAAACTCAACAGAATATTTCAAAGAAACAGAATTATTATTGCTTACAGTAAACTTATATGAATAAGCTTTGTCAAGACTACTATAGTTAGAAAAAGAATCAATATTCCCACCATAAAAACTATTAGAGTGAGCAACAAACAAATCATATTTAGTAACAATTGTATTATTATTTTCCTTCAAATCCTTATCCAAATAAACAAATCCAATAAGAGCCGAAATAATAGAAATAAGTATCAAAATTATAGCAAGCATTATCAAAAATCTTGTTCTTCTTATCCTAACACCTGAATCATTATAAATGATATCAGAAACATTCTTCTTGCAATATAATTCTTCATCCTTTACTTCCTCTTGAAAAATTAAATCTTCTGTTGGAACATTTAAATCATTCTTCCTCTTCATCATCAACCACCTCTTTTAGCTTTTTCCTAGCTTTTTTAGTTCTCTCATCATCTTTTGGTTTAGAAACAGACTTAATACCTAAAGCAATTAAAATAACTTTAAGAATATCATAAATAACAATACCTAAACAAGGAAGTATAACAGCAACTATCCAACCAGTCTTACTTACTAAAAATTGTTGTATATAACCAGCTTTAGGAATTTTCATAACAACTTTACCTAAAACATTATCCCCAGAAATAATTTCATTATCCGGAGCATTATTATTATCACCTTTAGTTTTATAAGAATAACTATTATTTACATCAAATACTTCATTTATACGATGAGTTACAGTAATGCCACCATTTTGATCAGAAATAAAAGTAATTACATCCCCAGCATTATACTTATTATTATCGTCTTTATAAGTAATAACAACATCACCAGCTTTTATAGTTGGATACATACTTTGAGTCAAAATAGTATAAAAATTTATTTTTACATCACCCAATTTGTCATTACTTGCTAAAAAATTAACCCTTACTATATAAAAGATAATTAATATAATCAAAAGCACTAAAATAACAAATATTGCAGAAGAAATGATTTTTAATATTCTATTAATTATATTTTTCACACTAACCAATCCTTTCAATTATTTATAATAAGCATCTACTGCAATTTTACAACCAAATTTTTTAGAAACCTGCGCTACTTTAGCATCTGAAGAAAGCCACATTCTAAAAATATAATTTCCATAAAATTTATCACTAACAACTTTTCTATAAATAACCTTTCCCTCACTATGATATTTACTAGTAGGTAAATCACCATAATTATTAACAGCATTATCAGAAAGAGAAACAGCAGAACCATTTTCCATCAAATAAACTCTGACATCATCTTCATCAATAGTATTTCCAGAAAGAGGAACAAGAGAAATTTCATATACCAACTTTCCGCTCTTATTATTAGTTAAAACCGCAGAAACATTAAAATCAAAATATTGATTACTGCCAGTAAGCTTTTTACCAAGCTGATCAGACATTGGATAAACATCTACCATATTAATATAATTAGAACCTTCATTAAACGAAAATAAAACTGAAGCAGGTCTACTGGGTTGAATAGAAATATTATTATTACTATTACTATTGCTATCCCTATTACTATTATTATCTATATCATCAGTAGTACTATCACTTTTTTTACTACTATCCTTATTACCTACATTATCATTGCTATCTTTATCAGTATTATCAACATTATCTTTGTCATTATCATCATCATTATCATCAATAATAACATCAACACCAACATCAATAACATTATTATTCCCACCATTATAATAAGTATCAAAAATAGCAAAAGAAAGAGAAGAAACTAAAAAAATCAAACAAACAAGAAATAGCAAAACTAAGAAAAAATACTTTTTATTTTCCTTATCATCATCAACAGTTAAAATCTCATCTGCTACTCTATCAGCTACTACCTTTTCCTCAAAAGTAAATTTTTTTTTATCTTCATTCATAAGATTCACCTACTATTATACTTATATTACTATACTACCACAAAAACAATTTTTTTAAAAGAAAAATATAACAATATAATAAAAAAAACTTCCGAAGAAGTTTTATATGGTTCTATAATATATGGTGGGTGTAAAGTATACTCACCATTTATATTTTTATATAAAAAAGGACACAACTTAAACCAAATTCTTGATAAAATAA
>JBJEDW010000051.1:0-10354 GCA_051872415.1 Bacilli bacterium | reverse complement strand
GATGGATAATCAATTAAAAATAATTTTAGGGCCTAATTCTAAACAGTTAAAAAAATATATCGACGAAATAAAATAAAAAATTACATAATTCGACAAAATATGACATTTATTACCTGTATTATTAATAGGGGTGATAAAATGTCATTTTTTGATATATTAATGGAAGATATAATAGTAATACTTTTTCCAATAATGAGTATTTTATTAATCAAAGCTTATACAAAAAGTATTGGTAAACTTAATAAAGATATTTTAATAGATATAGCTAATTTTTCTAGTTTATTTTTACTTATTAAATACTGTCATACTGATCTTATTTATGATGTTGTTCTTGTAAATGTTCCACTTGTAATTTCAATTCTTTATAATAGAAAATTTACATCTGTTGTGTTAGCGTTTTGTCTTATGATATTTAATTATATTGTTGGAAATA
The DNA here is from genome assembly GCA_051872415.1 of Bacilli bacterium. Taxonomy (GTDB): domain Bacteria; phylum Bacillota_I; class Bacilli_A; order RF39; family UBA660; genus UMGS1449. The sequence continues at coordinate 9,921 of JBJEDW010000051.1, read as the reverse complement.
ATATTCTTGTTGTAATGATAGAGTATTTTGTTTATGTTATAATTATTATATCTCTTAATAAGAAAAAAATTTCTTATAAAGATTTGCTTCTTGTATTTGTTTTTATAAAAGGAATTTCTCTTACTATAGAAGATTATTATGTTTTGGGGCATAATAGTATTACTTGTTTGTTTCAAATATTTATTTGTTTAGTGGTGTTTTATTTAGTAAGTGTTATTGTGGTTAATATAATTAATAAAATTGAGGAGACTATTAGTTTAAATCAAACACTTAAGGAACTTGAAAAAGAAAAAAGTTTAAAAAATTCTCTTTTTAAGATTACTCATGAAGTTAAGAATCCAATTTCAGTATGTAAAGGATATTTATCTATGATGGATTATAATGATATAGAAAAAGTAAAAAAGTATAATGAAATAATTTTAAGTGAAATAGATAGAACTTTGGATATTATGGATAATTTTAGTGAGTATACTAAGATAAATGTGAAATTAGATTTAATGGATTTAGATGAACTTGTAAGTGATACGATTACAGGACTTGCTCCAATTTTTAAAAATAATAATATTGAAATAGAATATAATTATGATGATGAAATATTTATAAATGGAGATTATAAAAGATTAAAACAGGTTTTGATTAATACTTTAAAAAATAGTGTGGAGGCAATGAATGGTGGAGGACTAATTACTCTTAAAATTAGAAAAACTAAAAAATATGTATTTCTTCATATAAAAGATAATGGATGTGGTATGACTAATAAAGAACTTGCTAAGATAGGGGAGCTTTTCTATTCTTCTAAGCAAAAGGGATGTGGTGTTGGAGTTACTCTTTCTAATGAAATAATAAAACTTCATAGAGGAGATCTTACTTATAAATCAGTATTAGGGGAGTATACTGAGGCTATAATTAAATTACCCATTGCAAATGATTTACAATAAAGATGTAAACTTCTTTCAAAACTTAACAAAATTGTTTACATTGTTTTATGAATTGGTTATATTATTATCATAAGGAGTGATTATATGAAAAAGGTAATATCTGTATTTATGACATTCTTGATTGGATTTTGTTTTATAGCAAATGTAAATGCTGAAGAAGTTAGTTTGAATAGTATTGCTTCAATAATTTCGAATGTTGGAGGAGAAGATAAAGAAATAATTCAAACAGATTCTTCAAATACATATAAATTTTATTATAAATATGTTGCAATTGATAGTGATAGTTTTAATTCTTATGTTGGCTCTAAATATGTAGTTGACAATGCAAGCAATAGTTCAGATGAATATGCTACTGCACAGTCTCAAGTAGCAGAGTATGAAAGTACTTTTAAAAGTTTAATTTCTGAAGCAAAATCTACTGATTTAGAAAGCTGGACTTTAGCATCAGATGGACAAATAAGCCTTAGTGATTTAGTTTATGAAAGTAATAAACACAATGGTTATGTTCTAGCAATTGCAGCTTTAAAAGATGGAGATACAAATACTGTTTATATAGAAAGATTAATTTTAGAATCTACTTCTTCAACTACTTTAGGACAAATTACTTATACTGCAGAAGATGAAGAAGCTTATGGAACTTATACAACTGTAACAAATAGTAATACTGCCGTTAGTACTAGTAGCAACCCTAGTACAGGAATTAGTGATTATGCTATTTATATAGTGCCTGTTTGTATAATATTAGGTTCCGCTATTTTACTTAGAAAAAGTTATTCATAAGACCAAATGGTCTTTTTCTTTTTGTTAATAAGTTACTTTTGCTTTAAAAAAATAAGAATATAAGTTATAATAATGATATATTTGAGGTGATCAATGTGGAATATGTTTATGTTGGAAGAATAAATGGTACTCATGGGCTTAAGGGAGAATTAAAATTAAAAAGTGATTTTTTATATAAAGATAAAATTTTAAATAATGGATTTAATTTTTTTGTTGGAAATGATAAAAAGCATGTAATACTTGAGAGAATAAGACATCATAATGGAGTAGAACTTGTTACTTTTAAAGATTTAGAGGATATAAATTTAGTGGAAGATCTAAAGAATAGTAATCTTTATATTTTAAAAGAAGATTTAAGTTTAAGTGAAAATGAATATGTTTTTGAAGATTATCTTGGTTTGGATTGTTATTTTAATAATGAAAATATTGGTAAAGTAATAGATATAGTTAACTGTGGTAGTAATAATTATGTTTTTTATATAACTGGTAAAAAAGAAGTACTAATTCCGGTAAATGATAAATTTATTGATAAAGTAATTTTAAAGAATAAAATAATTTTTAAAGAAGTGGAGGGTTTGATTGATGCAAATTGATATACTTACATTATTTCCTGAGATGTTTGATGGTTTTCTTAGTGAATCAATTATTAAAAGGGCAATAGAAAAAGATAAAGTAAAGATAAATGTTATTAATTTTAGAGATTTTACTGAAGATTCACATGGAAAAGTTGATAGTGCTCCTTTTGGTGGAGGACCAGGAATGGTTTTACAAATTCAGCCGATATATAGTGCTTTAGAGTCTATAAGACGTGAAGATTCTTTGGTAGTTTTACTTACTCCTTCGGGAAAGACATTCGATCAAAAAAAAGCTAAAGAGTTAACAAATTATAAACACTTAATTTTAATATGTGGACATTATGAAGGTTTTGATGATAGAATAAAATTACTTGTAGATGAAGAAATTTCTATTGGAAATTTTGTTTTAACTGGGGGAGAACTTCCTGCGATGATGATAACAGATGCTGTTACAAGGTTAATTGAGGGTGTAATAAGTAAAGAATCATTAGAAAGTGAGTCATTTACAGAAGATTTGCTTGATTACCCGGTATATACTAAACCACGTGATTTTAAAGGAATGAAAGTTCCGGAGGTTTTATTGAGTGGTGATCATAAAAAAATAGCAGAATATAGAAGAGGGGAACAAATAAGACTTACAAATGAAAAGAAAAAAATAGACCAATAGGGGGCATAAATATGGAACCATCTAAAAAATTTATAGTAAAAAAAGATGCTAAGACAGATGTTATTACTTATATGGAATATGAAAATTTAAAAGGTTTTAATGTTAAACCAAAACATAATGTTAATTTCGAAGATATGATTAATGTAGAAGAAATGATTGTAATAAATCCAGGTTTAATAGAGAAATTAGTTGATAAAAAATGTAAAAGAACTTTTAAAAAGATAATTACAATGATATCTGTTGTTTCCGAAGATGATGACGATGATGATGATACATCTTTTATGTTAATACTTGACGAGATAGAGCGTTTTAAAAACTTAATTATGAATAAATATAAAAATTATATAGAAGAAAAGGAATACGAAACTCTTCTTAAAAAATTAGAAATTTTAAAAGCTGAAATTGAACATCGAAGGAACTTTATTTTAGAAAAGAATCTTGAATATGAAGTAAGTAAAAAGGGGAAGTCTTCTAGATAATTTTTAGAAAGGATTTTATATATGAAAGATAAAAGAGTAGTTTTTATGGGAACACCAGAATATAGTGTTCCTGTTCTTGAAATGTTAATTGAAAATACTAATGTAATTGGGGTTGTTACTCAGCCAGATAGGTTAGTGGGTAGAAAGAAATTACTTACTCCTTGTCCTGTTAAAAAAGTTGCTATGGATAATGATATTCCTGTTATTTCTCCAGTTAAATTAAAAGAAGAATTTCAAAGTATTATTGATTTAAAACCTGATATTATTATTACTTGTGCCTATGGACAAATTTTGCCTGAAGAACTTATTTATGCTCCAGAATATGATACTATAAATGTTCATGCATCACTTCTTCCAAAGTATCGGGGAGGAGCGCCAATTCATCATGCAATAATAAACGGTGAAAAAGAAACAGGTATTACTATTATGTTTACTGATAAAGGTATGGATAGTGGAGATATAATAAAGAAAAAAGCTATTTCTATCGAGGAAAATGATACTTATGATATAGTAAGTGAAAAAATGAGTTTATTGGGGGCTAGTTTGTTAAAAGAAGTATTACCTTCTATTTTTGATAGAACTTGTAAAAGAGAAAAGCAAAATAGTAGTGAGAAAACAATTGCTAAAATTATAAAAAGAGAAGATGAACGTATAGATTTTGCTAAACCTGCTAAAGAGGTTCATAATAAAATTAGGGGTCTTTCTTCTGTGCCGGGAACATATGCTTTTTTAGAGGGTTTATCAGTAAAATTACTTTTATCAAATTTAGAGGATTGTAGTAATGTAAAATGTAAACCTGGTACTATTACAAGAGTTGATAGGGATAGTATTTATGTTGCTTGTAGTGATAGGGAAATAAGAATTTTAAAGATACAAATTTCAGGAAAAAAACAAATGATGGTAAAAGATTATTTAAATGGTAGAAATGATTTAGAAGGTAAAGTATTTGAATAAAAAATGAAAAAAGTATAAAACATAAAATTTTAGAGAAATAAATTATAAAAAAAATAAAAATGCTTAAGGAAAATATTTCAATTGATGTTATTGGAAAATGTACAGGATTTTCAAAAAAAGAGATAGAACGTATAAAAATGATGTAATAAAATATTTACTTTTTATTTAGAAGAAAAATATAAACAAATATAAAAAAATACTTTAATTAATTAAATAATTATGTTAAAATAATAGCAATAGCGATGACGAGAAAGTAGTAGTAAGGTCTATTTATCTTTTAGAGAAGAAGTGGTTGGTGAAAACTTTTAAGGTAAATTCTTATGAATTCACTCTCTAGCAAAATTCGTAATCCTGCGTTAAAGGAAAGAGATAGTTGAACTATGAAATAAGGTGGTACCACGGGTAATTGCTCGTCCTTTGGTAGCACTTTTTTATTTTTAAGGAGGAAGAAAGATGGAAAATATTAAGAAAACTATGTTAGGGGAACTTAGTAATGTAAATGATTTGAAGGTTTTAAGTGAATTAAAGGTAAAGTATCTTGGGAAAAAGGGAATTATTACAGAACTTTATGGAAAAATGAAAGAAATACCAAATGAAGAAAAAAAAGAATATGGTAAGAAGATTAATGAAGTTAAAGATTTGTTTAATGTAAAATATGAAGAATTAAAGGCAAGACTTGAAGAAGAAGCACTTTCTAAAAAATTTGAAGAAGAAGCAATAGATGTTACTCTTCCTGGTATGAAAATAGGTAGTGGTGCTCCTCATATGTTAGATAAAGTTATTGAGCAAGTAGAAGATTTTTATATTTCTATGGGATTTGATGTTGTGGAAGGACCGGAAGTAGAAAAAGATCTATATAATTTTGAAATGCTTAATCTTCCAAAGGGTCATCCTGCTAGAGATGCTCAAGATACATTTTACATTAAAGGAGATGAATGGTTACTTCGTAGTCAAACTTCTCCAGTACAAGTTAGAACAATGCTTAAAGGAGAAGGTAAGATTCCACTTAGAATAATATGTCCTGGTAAAACTTATAGAAGAGATTATGATGATGCTACTCATTCTCATCAATTTATGCAAATAGAGGGACTTGTGGTGGATAAAGAAATTTCTCTTGCACATTTGAAAGGTGTTCTTGATAAAATGGCAAAAGAAGTTTTTGGAGAAGGCTGTACTACTCGTTTTAGACCAAGTTTTTATCCATTTACTGAACCTAGTGTTGAATATGATGTTTCATGTTTTAAGTGTAATGGTAAAGGATGTAATGTTTGTAAAGGAACAAGTTGGATAACAATTGGAGGAGCAGGAATAGTTCATCCTAATGTACTTAAAATGAGTGGTTATGACCCAAAACAATGGACTGGATTTGCCTTTGGGTTTGGAGTTGAGAGAATTGCGATGGTTAAATATGGGATACCAGATATTAGATATTTCTATATAAATGACTTAAGAGCGAATAAACAATTTGAAAGGATTGGTGACTAAGATGAGAATTTCAACTAATTGGATAAGTGATTATGTAGATATTAAAGATATGGATAAAAAAGAACTTGCTTTAAAAATAACAAATGCGGGAGTAAATGTTGAAAAAGTTACTGAATATAAATTTAATAATCTAGTAGTTGGAGAAGTTTTAGAATGTGAAAAACATCCAGCATCAGATCATTTGAATATTTGTCTTGTTGATGTTGGAGAAGAAAAGCCTTATCAAATAATATGTGGTGCAGATAATGTAAAAAAAGGAATTAAAGTAATAGTAGCACTTCCTAAAGCAGTTCTTCCTGGAGATTTTGTAATTGAAGAAAGAAAACTTTTAGGAGTTACTTCCTGTGGTATGATTTGTGCTTTATATGAACTTGGTCTTGCAGATAAAGAAGAAACTTATGATGATGGAATTCATATTTTAGATAGTGATGCTCTTGTAGGATCAGATCCACTTAAATATTTGGGAATAGATGATATTATTTATGATCTAGATTTAAATCCAAATAGAAATGATTGTTTGTCTCATTTAGGATTTGCTTATGAAGTAGCAAGTGTTACAGGAAAAGAACTTGTTATGCCTGAAACTAGCTTTAATGAAGAAAGTAAAAGTATAAATGATGATTTTACTTTAAAAGTAGATACAGAAAATTGCTCTATGTATTTAGCTCGACAAGTTGAAAATGTAAAAATAGGACCAAGTCCAGATTTTATAAAAAATAGACTTGAATCTGCGGGAATGAGATCAATTAATAATGTTGTAGATATTTCAAATTATGTAATGCTTGAATATGGACAACCTCTTCATTTCTTTGATAAAGAAAAACTTGGAAATAAAATAGTAGTTCGTATGGCAAAAGAAAATGAAAAAGTAGTTACATTAGATGATGAAGAAAGAACTCTTACTAAAGATGATATTGTAATAACTGATGGAGAAAAAGTAGTAGCAATCGCGGGAGTAAAGGGGGCTAAAAATACTGATGTTGATGATAATACAAAAAATATTTTAATAGAAAGTGCTATATTTAAACCATATAATGTTAGATATACATCTTTAAGATTAGGACTTAGAAGTGAAGCATGTTTAAGATTTGAAAAACTACTTAATTATGAATATACTAAAATGGCAATAGATAGAGCATGTCATTTACTAGAAAAATATGCAAGTGGTAAAGTTTTAAAAGATATGGCATGTTTTGAGGAAGTTGATAAAACTAAAAAAATGACTTCTGTTTCACTTGATAAAATAAACAAAGTATTAGGAACTTCTATTTCTTTAGAAGAAGTTAAAGAAATATTAACAAAATTAGGTTTTCCTTTTAAAGAAAAAGATGAAGTATTTGAGATAGAAATTCCAAATAGAAGAATGGATGTTTTTATGGATTATGACATAATTGAAGAAGTAGGTAGAATTTATGGATATGATAAGATAAAAGGAAAAGATTTAGTTTTAAATGTAAGAGAAGGGGGGTATACTGGAAAAATAGGACTTAGAAAATCAGTTTCTAAAAAACTAAGAAGTTATGGTTTGAATGAAGTTAAAACATATACTTTGACAAGTAACGAAGAAGTAGAAAAATTTAATGAAGATGATCATATTAGACTTCTTCTTCCAATGAGTAATGATAAAGCTTTTGTAAGAACTAGTATAATTCCTTCTCTTATAAATGTGTATAAGTATAATAAAGCAAGAGGAGTAACTGATGTAAATATATACGAGGCAAGTAATGTTTATTATAATAAGGATTATGAAGAAGAAGTAAAACTTGCAATACTTATGAGTGGAGAGTATATAAGTAATAATTTCTTAGGAAAAGGTATAAGAGTTGATTTTTATGTTTTAAAAGGAATAATAACATCTCTTTTAGAGTATCTTGGTTATGATAAAAGAATTAGATTTAATAAAATAAAAGATATAAAGGATTTACATCCAGGAAAAAGTGCTGAAATAGTAATTGATAATGAAAGAATAGGATTTATGGGAAGAGTTAATCCTAGTATGTTAAAAGATGATGTTTATGTCTTAGAAATTTCTTTAGATAAATTAAGCAAGAAAAAAACAGGAAAATTAAAGTTTGAAGATATTTCAAAATATCCAGATATAACTAAAGATGTAGCATTTATAGTAGATAAGAAAGTATTAAGTTCTGATATAGAAAAAGAAATAAGAAAAAATGGTACAAAAATATTAAATGAAGTAAAAGTATTTGATTTATATGAAGGAGAAAAAGTACCAGAAGGAAAAAGATCTATTGCTTATAGTTTAGTGTTTAATGATTATACAAAGACTTTAACAGAGGATGTTGTAGATAATATATTTAGAACTATTATAGATAAAGTAACTACTAAGTTTAATTGTGAAATAAGAGATAAGTAAAATGATAATGCCTAAATTAATTAGTTAATTTATATAGTTAATGAATTTTAAAATTTTATGATATGAACTTCGTTTCTTGAATCAAGAGACGAGGTTTTTTGCTTTTAAATTTATAGAATATTAAAAGGACTGTATCCTGTAAAATACAAGGGTTACAATCCTTTAATTAGAAACCTAATAAACTATTTAGCTTTTGGGTCTTATATTATTTTTTATTATTCTTCAGAACTTTGTTCAGCACTAGAAGTAGCTTGTTGTTTTAAATTTTGCATATATTTATTATAAGCAGTTTTTAATTCTTTATCTTCAAATTTTAAACCAGCATCTTTTCTAATACTTTCTAAAGTATCATAATATAAAGTAGGCTCTTCATTAAGTTTATCTTTTACTAAAGTTTCAATGATATCATCTCTAACTTCATCAAGTTTTGGTTTATCTTTTTCATCTACTTTGTAAATAATATGATAACCATAAGTTGTTTTTACTGGACTTGTAGTATATTTACCTTTCTTAAGTTTAAATGCTGCAGCATCAAATTCATCAACCATATCTCCAGTAGAAATCCAACCTAAATCTCCACCTTTTTTAGCATTAGAAGAGTCATCAGAATATTTTTTAGCTAATTTATCAAAATCTTCTCCATCTTCTAGCTTTTTAATAATATTTTCTGCTTCTTTTTTAGCTTCTTTTTCAGCTTTTTCTTTTTCTTCAGAAGACATATCATCAGTAGTATCTGGCGCAATTAAAATATGTTTAACTTTTATATCTCCATATACTTCATCTTCATAGTACTTTTCGATTTCACTATCTTTTAAATCTTTTTGTACATATTCATTAACAGCTTTATCTCTTCTGTAAGATAATCTAAAATATTCTTTTACATCTTTATCACTTTCAAATCCATAATAAGATAATAATTCATCATAAGAAATATCATTTTCTTCGGCAGAAGATTTTAAATCTTTTACTTGATCATTTAAATATTCTTTTTCTTCATCTGTTTCTTTATACTTATTGCTTAATATTTCAGTATCAAGTAAATCAATAAATTCTTGAGCTCCATACTTATCTTTTAATTTTGTATATAAGCTATCAGCAGAAACTCCTCCTTCATCTAAAGATGCTACTAATTGTTCACCATTTTTTAAAGTGGGAATGGCTCCACATCCTACTATTCCTACCATAAGGGCAGAAATTACAAAAACTTTTCCTAATTTTTTCATGTTTTCCTCCTTTAAAAACTACATATCTATCATAGCAAAAAACTTAAAACTTGACAATATTTAGGTGGATATATTCACAAAATTTATGCTTTTCCCATAAAATAATCTAGAACAAGAAAAAAAGGAGGAATAAATATGAATTATGTTTCATCTTCAGCAATAGTATTAGTTTTATTTATCTTACTAATAATTATACTAGGTGCTTGGATTTAAGGAGGTGTAAATAGTGGATAATAGAACTTGTTGCGAAGAAACTGTAACAACAACACCAGTTTGTCATCATAGATCATCTGGACTTGTTATAGCAGTTGTCTTATATATTTTACTTGTAATAATTTTAAGTTCGTTTAGAGCATGCTAAAAATAAAAGGATTTTTCCTTTTATTTTTAAGTAAGGCAATCGCATAAAAATTTGACATAATAGTGTCAATTAGTATATGAAATGA
>JBJEDW010000050.1:0-10367 GCA_051872415.1 Bacilli bacterium | reverse complement strand
GGGATCAATCAATAAGAATTAATTAATATTTCTATAAGATTGATTATACGTGATAATATGAAAGAAACAAATAAAGAACAAGAAAAAATTAAAGTATATATAGAAGTAAATGAATACAAAATAAATAATACCGGAATCAAAGCAAGTGAAATAATTTACTGTTTAGATAATAACGATAACAAAACCAAAGTATTCTTTGATTTAAAAAACAATATTCTAACAAGAAAAAATGAAGAAATCGAAATAAACATAGATTTTTCAAAAAAACAAATAACATATCATCTAAAAGACGAAAATAAAACCGCTATTTCTCCTATAAAAGTAAACAAATTAACAAAAGAAGAAAGCAAAATAAAAGGAACTTATCAAATAGAAAATAACCTATTTAACATAAAAATAGAGTATAAACCAAACTAAAGTCAAAATTTCATAGATTTTTCACTCATTTTCCGTTGACTAATTATAATAAACAAGTTATTATTAATAATCGATAGGAGAAAACAAATCTTCTCCCAAAACAAAAGCATGAAACAATATAATACATTTACATATAATGATTAAAAGAAAGGGTGTAATTATGGCAAAAAAGTTAACAAAAGAAGACTTAGAATTAATGTCTTACAATGATATTGCAAATATTTTATTAAAAGAAAATAACGAGCAATCTACTCTAGAATTATTTAGTAAAATAGTAGAAATGTTAGAATTACCAAAAAGTACATTAGAAAGTAAAATAGGAGAATTCTACACAGCATTAACAAACGATAAAAGATTTATCCTTCTTGAAAGTGGAAACTGGGACTTAAGACAAAATCATAAAACATCAAATATCGCAGTAGAAGAAGACTTAGATGACTACGATGAAGAAATAGAAGACTATGATGACATAGAATTGGAAAAAGAACCAGAAGAAACATTTATAGAAGATTCAGATGATGATATCTCAGATGTAACTGAAGAATACAAAAATCTAGTAATTGTAGATGAAGATAGCCTAGAAGAAAACTAGAAGGTGAATAAAAATGATAGATAGATTAGAAAGTATTGAAAAAAAATATGAAGAATTAACCAAAGAATTAACCAAACCAGAAACACTTAAAAATGTTAATTTACTAACAGAACTATCAAAAAAACAAAGTAGTCTTGAAGAAACAGTATCTTTATATAGAAACTACAAACAAGTACTAAAAAACATAGAAGAAGACGAAGAACTATTAAAAGATCCTGAACTAAAAGACATTGCCAAAGAAGAACTAAAATCATTAGAAGAACAAAAACAAAATATAGAATCAAAATTAGAAATATTACTACTTCCAAAAGATGAAAATGATGAAAAAAATGTCATAATGGAATTAAGAGGAGCAGCCGGAGGCGATGAAGCAAATATTTTCGCTGGAGATCTTTTTAGAATGTATCAAAGATACGCTGAAAAACAAAACTGGAAAATAGAAATAATAAATGCTGAAGAATCTTCAAGCGGAGGTTTTTCTCAAATAGAATGCTTAATCAAAGGAACTGGAGTTTATTCAAAATTAAAATACGAAAGTGGAGCTCACAGAGTTCAAAGAATACCTCAAACTGAATCAGGTGGTAGAATTCATACCTCAACAGCAACAGTAATAGTAATGCCCGAAGAAGAAAACGTAGAAATAGAAGTAAAACCTGAAGACATTAAAGTAGACGTTTACCGAAGTGGTGGTGCCGGAGGACAATCAGTAAATACAACAGATTCTGCAGTAAGAATGACTCACATCCCAACAGGAATAGTAGTAACTTGTCAAAACGAAAGAAGTCAACTGCAAAACAAAGAAAAAGCACTCCAAATATTAAAATCTAAAATATATGAAGAACAAAAAAGAAAACAAGAAGAAGAATCAGGCACAGAAAGAAGAAGTAAAATAGGAACTGGAGATAGATCAGAAAAAATAAGAACCTATAACTATCCCCAAAACAGAGTAACAGATCACAGAATAGGATTAACCCTAAATAAATTAGATAGAATAATCGAAGGTGATTTAGAAGAAATAATAGAAAGCCTAATAGCAGAAGATCAAAAAAGAAAGCTCCAAGAAAATGAAGATTAAAGATATCTTAAAAGAAGAAAAAAAATTACAAGACCAAAAAAAACTTGCCCTAGAGCAAGTTTTAAATCTATCTAAACCAGAAATTATTCTAAATAAAGAAAAAGAGTTAACCAAAAAAGAATATAAAACTTATCAAAAAATAATAAAAAAACTTCAAAAAAATATACCAATTCAGTACATAACACACAAAGCATTCTTCTATGGAAAAGAATACTATGTAAATAAAAATGTCTTAATACCAAGGCCAGAAACAGAAAGTCTAGTACAAGACACACTAACACTAATAGATAAATACTTTAAAGACAAAAACTTAAAAGTAATAGACATAGGAACAGGATCTGGAATAATAGCAATAACCTTAAACAAAGAAAATAATCATCTTCAAATAACTGCAACAGATATATCAAACAAAGCCTTAAAAGTAGCCAAAAAAAATCAAAAGAACCATCAAACAAATATAAAATTTATAAACACAGACCTATACAAAAATATAAAAGACAAATTTGACGTATTAATAAGTAATCCTCCTTACATAAACGAAAATTCAAAAAACATACAAAAACAAGTTCTAAAAAATGAGCCACACCTAGCATTATTCGGAGGAAAAGATGGATTAGACTACTACAGAAACATCTTAAAAAACATAAAAAGTATCCTAAAAGAAAATCACATCATAGCCTTCGAAATAGGAGAAAATCAAGGCAAAAAAATACAAGAACTAATCAAAAAGCAATATCCAAAAGACAAAGTAATCATCAAAAAAGATTACAATGGTTTTGACAGATACATATATTCAATTAGTCAAATTGACAACACATAAAAAGTATAGTAAAATTTGACTATAATATGAAAGTAGGTGGTCAGATGGAACAAATACTAATAGGAACAAACCAAGAAGGTAAAATAATTTTAATAATATATAAAAATTATTTATTTAAAATCGATCCTAATAACTTATCAAAATCATTTGATAAAATAGACAAAGTATTTCCAGGCTTCAAGCAATCATACTTTAACCCCGGTTCAACAAGAATATTAACAAAAAAAGAACTAGATAAATATCTTGAAAAAATATCAAACCAAACAAATAAACAAATTACTCAAAAAGATAATCCCCAAAAATTAGAACAAAAAATAAACAAAGCTCTACAATCAACAAACATAAAAAACACTAAAATACATGAAAGACTAATTAATAGATGCAAAGAAGATATTTTTACTGGAAAACAAATAAAACTTAAGCATTCAGAGTATAGTTTAGGAAATACAATGTACGCAAGTCAAGATATTGGAAAAATGAGAAAAAATCAAGAAGATTCAGTCCTTATTTTACAGCATCCATTAAACAAAGATTTTAAACTTTTAGCAGTATCAGATGGTGTCGGAGGAAGACATGGAGGAGAACTAGCAAGTAGATGTATAGTTGCAAAACTTACCCAGTGGTTTGAAAATCTAAACCCAAATATCTATAATGACATAGAGCAAGTAAAAACATCACTTAATAACATGTTGCCACACATTTTAGAGGGTTTAGTTGCACCAGAAGAAGCATCAGCTACTTTATCAGCAGTAGTAATAGGAAAAAATCAAACCTTGATAACAAATATTGGTGATTCAAGAGTATATTCTATGAAAAACAATAAAATAATACAAGAAACAATAGATGATTCAAAAGTGCAAAAATTATTCGAATCCAAACAAATTCCAGATAAAGAACTAATGAGATTTAACAATTCCAGCAACATGATAACAAATAGTGTTAGCAAAGCACCTACAGATACACCTAACTTCAAAATAATAAATAATAGTAGTTATGATAGAATAATCGCAACAAGTGACGGAGTAACAGATTGTATAAGTGAAAAAGAACTAGAAAAATTAATGAAAACAAAAAACAAAGAAAAAATGACTTCAAACATAGTAAACTATGCACTGAAAAATAATAGTTATTTAGATCAAATAAAAAAATACCTACCTAAAGAGAAAAGACAATTAGTAATAGATATAAAAAATGATCCAAACTACAGCGAAAAAATACCCGGAGGAAAAGATAACACAACTATTGCAGCATACATAAAAAAATGAATAAAAACCAAGAATAAGTTTCATTACATCTATAGGTGATATAAATGAAAAAACTTATTCTTTTTATTTTAACATTAATAATTTTAATAAATGTAATAGGAAATTATAAAGAAGATTATTATATAATACCAGATAAATCAATAAGAATCAGAATAATTCCAAACAGCAACAATATAACAGATCAATATTTAAAAAAACAAGTTAAAACAAACTTAGAAATAGAACTAGAAGAAGATTTAAAAAACTCAAACACAATAGAAAACTCAAGAAGAATAATTAACAAAAACTTAAACAATTATCAAAACACAATAAAAAAAGTCCTAGAAAATGAAAAAACAAATCAAAATTTTGAAATAGATTATGGTTATCACTACTTTCCAGAAAAAATATACAAAGGAGTAAAATATAAAGAAGGAGAATATGAATCATTACTTGTAACACTAGGTAAAGGAAAAGGAGATAATTGGTGGTGTATATTATTTCCTCCATTATGCTCATTAGAAGTAGAAGAGAATAATAATGAAAATATTGAATATAGTTTATATGTAAAAGAAATGTTTGAAAAATACATAAAATAACATTTCTTTTTTTATATTAAAAGACGTCAAACGAAGCAAACAAAACACAAATTTACAATAATTTCAAGAAATGTTTGACAAATAAAGACAAAAATGTTATAATAATGCCAATCCAAAAAAGAAGGGGGAGTTTTTTATGGATAATAAATATAGTATTAATACAAATAAAAACGGTAAAATAACCTGGGTTAGAATCGAAAACCAAAATGGAGAAGCAGAAACTAGAAAAATCGAAAATGTTAATAATGATACCGAATATATGAAACAATTAGATAGTATTGACTCTAAATACAATGATTTTTTTAATAAGTTTTTTGATGGAGAGGTTGAACTAAAAAAAGAATCTTATTTTAAAAGGCAAAAATTAAAAGAAACTGGTCAAGCTAACAAAAAGATAAGAAACAGAATGGCAGCAATAGGAACTGCAGCAGTTCTAGCGCTTACATCTGTAGCTTATGGAATAGGATCACTAACTAAAGCAAATAAAGAATCTTATGCAAAAACAACAACAACAGAACAAAATCTAGATAATCAATATCAAATAAACGAAAAAAATCAAAAATTACAAAAAATATATAAAAAATTACTAAAGTATGAAAAAGGAGAACAAATAGTAGAACAATTAAAATTTATAGACAAAAAACACGAACAAATAAACAGCATAGCTATTAAAAATCCAGATGAAAAAGGCAAAGTATCATATATAACAGCAGAAGAATTAGCGGCTATATCAGATGTATACAATGCCCAAAACAATCAAGCAACATTGCTGGAAAGCGATGATTTAATAAGATGTAATTATTTTACTGGACAAGCCGCTCTTATTAATCTTAGTCAAGGTTCAAGAGATGTCCAAGAAATAGATGATATATTTAAAGACGAAACTTTAATGGAACAACAACAAGAAATCCAAAAATCGACCCAAAAAACATTAGATAATTTAAATATAGCAACACCAGGCTTCGTAAAAATGCTAGATGATATATATAGCACAAGAGGTAAAAACCCAGAACTTCAATCAGAAGTAGCATTTGGACAAGCTGGTTTAGCAGCAGCGCTTACTGATGAAATGTCTGGAAAAACACTAGAAAATTATCAAATAGCAAGTAAAACAGAAGGTGGTCAACTAAGTGAATTAATAACAAAAGCATCTAGTGATAGCAAAAGAGCAGCAATAGAAGATAATCAAATAAATCTAGAAGAGCAACAATTAATAAATGATGCTCTCAAAACAATAGACAATAAACGCATCGCCGACCTAGACAGAACAGATTACAATCCATCAACAACTGAAAAAGGAAAAGATATGGTAGTGGCAATTATAGGAAATCTAGGTATAACATCTGGAGGAGATTATGTTGTTAGAAATACTACTTCTCATACTAGTAAGAAAATAAGTAAAAAAGAAGCAGAAAAGATATTTGGTAAAGAAAAAGTAAAAGAACTTGAAAACAAAGCAAAAGTAGATACTGATGGTGATGGTAAAAATGATACACCTTTAGATGAAGCTAATAAAGAAAGCAAAGAAGAAGGAACAAAAGAAGCGAAAGACAGAGCGGCAGGTTACCAAGCAGGACAAGTAGCATTCACTAACGGAGGACCAAGTACAACAAATCAAGGTTCAAAAGCTTATCGAGCAGGTTACAGTGCAGGTTATCAACACGCAAAAGAAGTTTATGAATCACAAAGTAAAGACGATTCAAAGAAAGAAGAAAATGAATTTGTTGAAGAAAAACCAACAGAATCAACAAAACCAACTGAACCAACTACACCAAAACAAGAAGAACCACCAGTAATAGATGAATGGGTTCCTGAAACAACAACACAAGAAACACAACCAGCAACAACACAACAAACAACCAAAGAAAAAACAATGACCATAGAAAGAGATGGTGTAGTATATGAAACACAAATTGAAACTACATCAAAAGTTAAAAATTACAACGCTTACGTATAACAAAAAAGGGGGGTAATAGAAATGAATTATGAACAAAATAATGGATTCGATAATTATAATGACAATAATTATAACAATTACAACAACAATGACAATTTAAATTATAGTTATAACAATCCAAATATGATGAATAATAACATGGGTAACATGAACAACAACAATGGTAAACAACCATTAAGCTATCACATAAAAAGATTTCTAATAGGATTTCTTTTAGTAGCAATTCTAATATTTATTCTATTATGGTTATTTCCAACCAAACAAGGTATAAAAGATTCTTTAACAGAAAGTTTACAACC
The DNA here is from genome assembly GCA_051872415.1 of Bacilli bacterium. Lineage (GTDB taxonomy): Bacteria > Bacillota_I > Bacilli_A > RF39 > UBA660 > UMGS1449. The sequence continues at coordinate 3,364 of JBJEDW010000050.1, read as the reverse complement.
TTTATATGATAGAATTTTCCAAGAAAATATAGATACAATGAAAGAAGTAGCAATTGCCTACTATACAACTGATAGATTACCTAAGAATGAAGGAGACACTAAAAAGCTAACACTTGGAGAAATGTTAGAAATGAAACTTTTATTAAGTATAAAAGATAAAAATGGTGATATGTGTGATCCAGATGATTCTTATGTAGAAATAACGAAAATGGATAAAGAGTACAAGATGAAAGTTAATTTATCTTGTGGAGATGAAGAAGACTATATAGTAGTTTATCTAGGCTGCTACAATTATTGTTTAAATGATATTTGTGAAAAGAAAGAAACAACAACAGCAACCAAAACTAAACAACAAACTGTATTCCAAAAAGTAACAAACAACATCAAAAAAATAGTTAAATCAACTCCAACAAAAACCAAAACACAGCCAGCAAAATATTATTGTGCTAAAGTAAATGGTAAATATTACAACGATAAAGGAAAAGTAGTAAGCAAGTCTGCTTATGAAAAAGCTTGTAAATCAACACCACCAAAATATTATTGTGCTGTAGTAAATGGTAAATATTATGACAATAAAGGAAATCAAGTAAGTAAATCAGCATACGAAGAAGCATGTAATCCAAAACCAACAAAATATAAATATTTATACGAAAAAACAGTAAGCGTTCATCATGACAAAGAATATAGTAACTGGTCAGATTGGTCATCAAACATCCAATACAATCCGGACAACAACAATATCAACTGGGGAAAACATGAATACGAATGGAACGAAAAAGTTGGATATAATTTAAAAACAACATATGTAACAGACAAAAGTAAACCAATTTGGGAAAAAGTAGTAAAACAAATGGGTTCTTATACTCAATATGCCTGTGCTGAATATGAATACTTCTTAGATCAAACCACAAATACAACATACATAACCAATAGTGGCGGTTGGCAATATCAAGGAACATATGTCTATAGCACAGTACCAAGTAGCTCAAATACAGTAAAATATGTTTATGCGGGAATGAGTTATTCAGATTGTGGTACAGTATGTGATGTGTCGCCAAAATATAAATTTGCAAAATATACAAGAACAGCAACTGCTACAAATACAACATCATCAACAGAATCAGATCTAAGTGTAGTATGTAAAAAGACAGTTAAAAAAGAAATTCCAATTTATTTGACTGTTAACGAAATCGTAGGATACGGTGTAGAAAAAGTTCAAACTAAAACATATTATTATCATAAAAAAACACGTACCCTAATAAAAGATGAATACACAGAAAAAGAAAGATATACAGCTTGGTCATACAGCAAAAACGATGAAACTTTAATAAATCAAGGTTATAAATATACAGGAGTCTATGAAAAAGTAGAATCCTAAGAGCAAGGTAATTAAAAGCCTTGCTTTTCTATGCATAAACTAAAATAAGAAGGAGGGAAAAGTATGAAAAAAATAAACTTATATATAGATTTTGATGGAGTAATATTAGATACAATGACCCCAATCTTTGAAGACTACAAAAAACAAAATATTACCAAAGAAAATGAAAAAGATTTTTTCATAAACTACCCTTGGAAAAACATAATAGATGACTCTTATATAATCAAAGATGCAATAAATGATATCTACAAAATAATAGATAGTAAAAAATTTAACTTAGCAATTTTAACTCACATAAATTCATTAAACGAAGGAGTACTTAAAATAAATTACCTAAGAAAGTATTTTAAAGACATAACAATAATACCTTGTCCAAAAGAAATACCAAAAACAAAAATGATCGAAACAAAATCTGCAATTCTAATAGATGATTATGCAGGCAACCTAAGAGAATGGGAAAAAGAAGGAGGAATTCCCGTTAGATTTAGCCTAAAAGGAAACGGGAAAGGTTATAAAGTAATAAAAGAATTAAAAGAGATAATAGAAATGTTCTAAAAAGTGTCAAAAGCATCACTTTTCGTTGAAAAATAACATAAATAATGATATTATATTCTTGACAAGTAAGGAACAAACCTAAGAAATAGGCATATATTACAATATAAATGAGAGGTGCAGTATGAAAAAAATTATAATAAATGGAAAAAACGATCTCGATGGAACAATAAGAATAAGCGGTGCAAAAAATGCCGCAGTTGCTATAATACCCGCAGCAATATTGACAGATGAAGAAGCAACAATTTGCAATGTACCAGAAATATCAGATATAGACTCTTTAGAAGAAATTTTAACCTTTTTAAACATAGATGTAAAACGTGCTACCGAAAGCATGATAATAAATCCAAAAAATATGGAAAATAAAGTAATTCCTACAAAAATATCTAGTAAATTAAGAGCATCATATTATTTTATGGGTGCCTTACTAGCAAAATATAAGTATGTAGAAATGTATTTTCCAGGAGGTTGCAAAATAGGCTCACGCCCTATAAACCTGCATTTAGAAGGTTTTAAAAAACTCGGAGCAACAGTAAAAGAAGAAAATGATAAATACATAATAAAAGCAGAAAAATTAAAAGGAGCACAAATGTACCTTGATGTAGCATCAGTTGGAGCAACAATAAACATAATGCTCGCAGCAACAAAAGCCGAAGGAACAACAATTATTGAAAATGCAGCTAGAGAACCAGAAATAGTAAATGTTGCAACTTTCTTAAATAATATGGGAGCAAAAATAGTCGGTGCAGGAACAAGTGTCATTAAAATAAAAGGAGTAAAAAAACTAACCAAAGGATTCGCAGAAATAATTCCTGATAGAATCGAAGCAGGAACTTATACAATAATCGGAGCACTCCTAGGGAATTCACTAAAAATAAGCAATATAATTCCAGAACACATCGAAGCATTAACATCAAAGCTAAAAGAAGCTGGAGCAAATATAGAAATAGAAGAAGATACAATAATTTGTAAAAAAGTTGATAACCTAAAACCAGTAAATATAAAAACATATTACTACCCAGGTTTTGCAACTGATCTTCAGCAACCATTTTCAGTTTTATTAACACAATGCAAAGGAAAATCCCAAATTGAAGAGACAATTTATGAAAATAGATATATGCATGTAGAATACTTAAACAAAATGGGAGCAAATATACAAATAAATGATAGAACAGCAACAATTGAAGGAAAAACAGCTCTAAAAGGACAAGAAGTAATAGCAACAGATCTAAGAGCAGGAGCATCCCTTATAATTGCAGGCTTAATAGCCGAAGGACAAACAACCATAAATGAAGTAGAACACATCCTAAGAGGATACGAAGGAATCATTGAAAAACTAACAAATGTAGGGGCAGATATAAAAATAGAAGAAAAAAACCTGTCAATAATTTAGGAAAATGTCTCAAATTTTTTAAAACATTAACGGGAAAATAT
>JBJEDW010000049.1:0-10528 GCA_051872415.1 Bacilli bacterium | reverse complement strand
TATGTTGTTTCTATTCCTATGAGCGAAAAAATAGAAAGTTTAAATGCTTCGGTTGCTGCGGGTATTATTATTTACGAGGCGGTGAGACAAAGAAGCTAGTAGGAGGCTATATGCAATATAATGATTATGAACTTATTTATATGATTAAGGAAGATGAGGAGGCTCTTGATTTTCTTATTAGAAAATATGAGCCTTTGTTTAGAAGTCTTTCTTATTCTTTTGCAAAAAAATATGGGTATAAAGGAATAGAGCAGGAAGATTTAATACAACAATGTAGGATTACTTTGTGTAAGGTTGTTGATAAGTATGATTGTGATAAAGAAGTTCTTTTTTATTCTTATCTTTTAGTTTGCCTTAAGAAGTCAATGATTAATTTTTGTAGATCTTATTCTGTTAAAACAGATAATTTTAATTATATGGATATGGATAATTATGAAGATTTATCTATTTTTACGTCAGGGGTCAATATTTTTGAAGATTATAGTGATTATGAGTTTTTAGAAAGGATTGTTTCTTTTAAGAATAGTTTAAGTTTTTTAGATGCTCAAGTTTTTGAACTTAGATATAATGGATTTTCTTATAAAGATATTGCTGTTTTGCTTGAGATTAATAAGAAAAAAGTTGACAATATTTTAGTAAAAATCCGGAAAAAGATGGAAAAGTATTTTTTATTTTCTTGATTTGTGCTATAATTTCTACGATAGGTGGTTTGCGATATGACTGATAATATAATTTCGCTTAGACAATTTATTGATAGAAGAGATGAATTTTCAGATGTTAAAATTTATACTTTTTGTCGTCTTATGAAAAGGGTTTCTGAAGCTATTGATAAGGAGGAGCGTAGTATTATTAGAATTAATTTGGATGAAATTAAGATTAATACTAGTAATGGGGATATTGTTCTTCCTGATAGTTTATTTAGTAATTCAATGGATATGACTGTTGCAGGTTTTAATACTGGTGTTAGTTTGATGGCGGATAGAAAGAGTTCTAAGGAGCATAAAAGGGTATCTCTTGCTCTTATGATACTTGGTTGGTATTGTAATGAAGATGGGAGTGCTATTATCAGTGATATTAATGTTTTAGAAAATTTTGATCATTATATGAGTATGGTTCCAGAATGGCTTCAAGATTTCTTTGTGGGAGTTTTTAGAAGGATGGACTATGATACTTCTTTTGCGGACTATTATAAGATTAATTTTAATGATAGAATAAAATCTGAAATAAATGAAGCTTTTAAGGTTTATGATTTATCTGATGAACAGATGAAGAGTATTACTAAAGTTATATTAAAAAGAGTAAATAATCAGGTGTTAGGTGGTGATTCTAATGCGTAAGAATGATAATTTTGGGGGTAGAGAGCAAAAGTCTTTGGATGCTTTAGAGTCTTCAATTGGGTATGTTTTAAATGAAATGAAGCCTACTTTAGATGAAGGGCTTAAGGCTGAGAGTGTTGTTAATGATAGTTTGGGAGTAATTAATGATTTTGATGTTAATGCTACTTCTTCAGCTTTTGATAATATGAATAGTTCTTTTCAGGGTCAAAGTGAGTCTAGAGCAAAAGTTAGGGTGCTTACTCCGAATAATCGTCCTGCTATTAGGGATACTGCTACTCCAGGAAATAATTATTTTGATAATAATAATAATGTTTCTAATGATGGTTCTTTTGTTAATAATCAAAATTTTGTTAATTCTAAACAATCAGGTTCTGTGCAATCTTTGATACTTATTTATACTGCTATACTTGTTGTTATGGTTGTATTAGTTAGTCTTGTGATATTGAAATTTCTTGGAATATAGAATTATTAAATTGAATTTTGTTAAAATTGTTAAAAAAACTATGTTAAATATGGTTTTTTTCTTTGTGTTTTTAGCTGTTTAATGATAAAATATTTAGTTAAGGAGATGGTAAAATGTCACTTTTTAGAAAAATGTTTGACTTTGATGAAAAAGAACTTAGGAGATTTGATAAAATTGCTGATCAAATAATTGAACTTGATGAAGAATATGGGAAACTTAGTGATGATGATCTTAAGAATAAAACTGGTGAGTTTAAGAAGAGACTTGAATCTGGAGAAGATTTTGATGATATTTTAATTGAAGCTTTTGCTACTGCTAGAGAAGCATGTTTTAGAGTTATTGGTGAAAAACCATATAAGGTTCAACTTATTGGGGGGCTTGCTCTTCACTATGGTAATATTGCTGAAATGAAAACTGGTGAAGGAAAAACTCTTACTTCTGTTATGCCTGCATATCTTAATGCCCTTGGAGGAAAAGGTGTTCATATTGTTACAGTTAATGAGTATCTAGCAGAACGTGATTCTAAATGGATGGGGCAAATTCATGAGTTTTTAGGACTTAGTGTAGGTCTTAATCTTAGAGATTTAAGTCCAAGTGAAAAAAGAGCTGAGTATGATAAAGATATTTTATATTCTACAAATAATGAAATAGGATTTGATTATCTTCGTGATAATATGGCTATTCGTAAGGAAGATAGAGTACAACAACGTGGACTTAATTATGCTATTGTGGATGAAGTTGATTCTATTTTGATTGATGAAGCTCGTACACCATTGATTATTTCTGGTGGTTTTTTGGAAAATAAGAATTTATATATTGATGCAGATAGATTTGCTAAGAGTTTGAATGCTGATAAAGATATTGTTTATGATGCTAAACTTAAGAGAACAAATCTTTCTGAAGAAGGTATGAAAAAGGCTGAAAAGTATTTTCATATTGATAATTTATATGATGTTGATAATTCAACTTTAGTACATTTTATTAATCAAGCTCTTCATGCTAATTATTCACAAAAAAATGATGTTGATTATGTTGTTAAAGATGGAAAGATTGTTATAGTTGATCAATTTACTGGACGTTTAATGCCAGGGCGTGCTTTTAGTGATGGACTTCATCAAGCTATTGAGGCTAAAGAAGGTGTTGAAATTCAACAAGAAACTAAAACACTTGCTACAATTACTTTCCAAAACTTATTTAGAATGTATAATAAACTTTCTGGGATGACTGGTACTGCTAAAACTGAAGAGGAAGAATTTAGAGAAATATATAACATGTATGTTATTTCTATTCCTACTAATAAACCTGTTATTCGTGAGGATATGGCTGATTTGATTTATGCTAGTAAGAAGTCTAAATATAAAGCTATAATAGAGGAAATTGCTGAAAGACATAAGAAAGGTCAACCTGTACTTGTCGGTACTATTGCAATTGAAACGAGTGAAGAAATTAGTAGTCTTCTTAAGAAACGTGGTATTCCTCATGAAGTTTTAAATGCTAAGAATCATGCTCGTGAAGCTGAAATAATTGCTAAAGCAGGTGAAAAAGGTTCTGTTACTATTGCTACTAATATGGCTGGACGTGGTACTGATATCAAACTTGGTGAAGGTGTTAAAGAACTTGGTGGTTTATGTGTAATTGGTACTGAAAGACATGAATCTCGTCGTATAGATAACCAACTTCGTGGTCGTAGTGGTCGTCAAGGAGATCCTGGGTTTACTCAATTTTATATAGCTATGGATGATGAACTTATGATTCGTTTTGGTTCTGAAAAGATTAAAAATATTTTACAAAATACTGGTATAGATGATGGCATGGTTATTAGGAGTAAGATGTTTAGTAAATCAGTTGCTTCTGCTCAAAGAAGGGTTGAAGGAAACAACTATGATATGAGAAAATCTGTTCTTCAATATGATGATGTTATGAATAAGCAAAGAGAACTTATTTATGGAAAAAGAAATAATATTTTAGATAGTGATTCTATTCATGAAGAAATTCTTAAATCTATGTATAATCATGTTGCGGATATTGTTGAATCTCATTTAGATGAATCAGAACATTTAGGGGATGAAGATATTAAAGATATCATTGAGTACTTTAATTCTAATTTGCTTAGAAAAAATATAGATGAAGTGTTCTTTGATGATAAGTCTGTTGATGAAATAATTGATGGTCTTTACGATTTGATTGTTTCTGAGTATGAAGAAAAAATTGGTGATATTCCTGAAGAAGTTACAAATGAATTTGAAAAAGTTATTAGTCTTAATGTAATTGATAAATACTGGATGGAACAAATCAATACAATGGCTCATTTAAAAGAAGGTATTTTCTTAAGACAATATGCTCAAGATAATCCTTTAAGAGCATATACTCAAGAAGGATTTGAATTATTTGACGCTATGCTTGAAAATATTGATAAGTATGTTACTTTGTATTTATTGAAGGCTGAAATTAGACAAAATATTGAAAGAAAAGAAGTTGTTAAGAATAAATCTACTAATGATAGTGATACTACAAGAAAGGGACGTACTATAAAGAAAGAAAAAGTTGGTAGAAATGCCCCTTGTCCATGTGGAAGTGGAAAAAAATATAAACAATGCTGTGGTAAATAACTCGTAAATCCAGATAATATAAGGAAAAACGCGAGTTTTTTTCTTTGCTAAAAAATTGCCCCAAATTGGCTTTAGAACCATTTTAGAACCATTTTGTGCATATTATTATAAATAATAGAAAAAAGCTAATAGATAGAATTAATAAAAAGTATGATATAATTGATATAGGTGGTGATACTTATGATTAAGGACTATAGTTTCTTAAATTATATGTTAGATGATAATAGACAAATGCCTGAAGAGATTATACATGGATTATTAGGAGAATGGTTAACAAATGGAAAATTGTACCATACTGTTGATGATAAACAATATTATATATATAGATTTGAAAACACAAATGCTGGAATTTTATTAAAAACAAGAAAAACAGGAGAAAATAAAGGTCAATTTGAGGATTTTCAACCGATTGTTTTTGGGAATGAATCTATCAAATGCAAAATATCATCAATTAATAAAGAAAAAGAGCACTGTGTTTTACTATATGATGATAAGTGCCTAATTATTTGTGCAATGGATCCAATGGGATTTAAAGAAGATGATGAGATATATGTGAATTTTAATTTCTTTGCTCATCAGATAGAATTAAGAAAGAACGAAGATGATTATTACAACCATTTGCATAAAACAAACGATGGAGAATTTAATATATTCAATATAGGTCTTGAAGAATTAGTCCCTCCAATTGCATTAATTAAAGGTGATAGAGATAAATATCCACTTATTAAGGACGAATCGTTAGAGGTTTTTGATGACTCATTTATGATGGGATCAGGAAAGATTATAAATTCATATATGATAGAACCTAAAATAAAAGTTGATGGAGAAACAGATTTGCCAAACAATGAATTGCCTTTAGGAAAATGTGATTGTTATGAATTTAAAAGTAAAATTGGTTTGATACCTGCAATTGTTGAAGAAGAAATACTTGGGCAATTTATGCAAAAAGAAAAAATAGAAAAGTTCAAATTAGATAAAGAATCAATAATTAAAGTATATGGTTATATTGGAGCTTTTATTGATATAGAAAAAACATTAAAACAAAAGTAATAAATTGATCAGGATATTTCCTGATTTTTTTGTGTTCAACTCGTATTGGCTCTGGTCAAAAATATAAACAGTGTAATTACCAGATACCACTTGTAGCCTCAGAATAAAGGCTTTAAGCAGTATTCAAGTTATTAGAATAATAATAGCTAGAACCATTTTTTAGAACCATTTTGAGTAAACTTAGTAGGTTAGAATCAACAAGGACTAACGAGAAAAGTGCCGTAATATAAGGAAAAGTGCAAAAGTACAGTGGTAAAAACACTAAACATTGACAGCCATGTGGATCAGGAAAAAAATATAAACAATGTTGTGGAAAATAACTCGCAAACCCCGATAAAATAAGGGAAAACGCGAGTTTTTTCTTTGCTAAAAAATTGCGAAAATTCATTAAAATTTGAGTTTAGATACCTTTTAGATACCTTTTCACAGGTGTTTTTGAAAGTCAAAAACTATGATATAATTGATATAGGAGTTGATAATATGGAAAAATTATATTTTGAAATACCATCGATAGAAAGAAAAAACGAAGCAATCGAGTATATTAATGAGCATTATGAATATAAATCTGATATTAATGGATCAGGTGGATTACATAGATATCTTGATAACTATGAAGGATGGCTAGATAAATTAGAAAAAGATTATACCATGACACCAAGTGAAGAGAGAGTTCCTGCTAGGACATATTTCTTAGCAAGAGAAAGTGATAATAAAATTATAGGAATGATTAATATTAGAACAGCTTTAAATGAAAGACTAAGCAAATTTGGAGGTCATATTGGTTATGGCATTCGACCAACTGAAAGAGGAAAAGGATATAATAAAGTAAATCTATATTTAGGTTTAAAAGTATGCAATGAATATGGAATTGAAACAGTATTTATGGATGCTGATTTAGATAATCCTGCATCTTGGAAAACTATGGAAGCTTTAGGTGGCGTAAGAATAAAAGAATATTATAATAAAGAGGAAAAATGTATGGTTGTAGATTATAACATTGATGTTAAAAATGCACTTGAAAAATATAAAGAAATATATGAACCATATGTTTCAAATGGAAAGGTTAAATAATTATGGATAGGAAAGAAATAATAAATAATCATTATAATAATTATGAAGAAGATAATAGATTTACTAAAGATAATTATCATAGTCTAGAATATATAGTATCTAAAGCATATTTTGATAAGTATATTAAAGCTGGGGATAGAATCTTAGAAGTAGGAGCAGGAACAGGTGCATATTCTTTATATTATGCCAATAAAGGCTACAAGGTTAATGCTATTGAATTTGTAGAACATAATCTAGATATATTAAAAAGCAAAATTACTGATAATATGGATATAGTTGCAGAACAGGGGGATGCAGTTGATTTATCAAGATTTGATGACAACACATTTGATGTGACTTTAGTATTAGGACCTCTATATCATTTGTTTGATGATGAAGATATTAACAAAGCTATTAGTGAAGCAATAAGAGTCACTAAGAAAGATGGAGTAATAGCAATTGCATACATAACAAGTGATGGAGTATTTGCTGATTGGGGAGTTGATCATCTAATTGATGGATATCCAAATGATTTTAATGATAATTTTAAACTAACAAGATATCCAGAAGGAATATTTGCTCCATTTTATATTCAAGAATTTAAAGATATGATGAGTAAGTATAATGTAACACATTTAAATAGTGTAGCAGTTGATGGTATTGCTCCAATAATTGGAGATAAGATTAATGCTTTATCAAAAGAAGAATTTGATGTATGGGTAAAATATCAATTATCTGTTTGTGAAAGAGAAGACTTACAAGGATATAGCTGTCATATGTTATATATTTGTAAGAAAAATTAATTATAATATATATAATGATTTTTGTAATAACTTGCTAAAAAATAGTATCACTCAGTCCATGTGGTAGTGGTAGAAATATAAACAATGTTGTGGTAAATAACTCGCAAACCCAAGTAATATAAGGGAAAACGCGAGTTTTTCTTTTTCTTGGAAAAATGCCTAAAATAAGCCCTGGAGCCACTTTGGAACCACTTTATTTTTGAAATATGGCTATAAGTGTGAAACTGAAACTAAGAATATATGATATAATAATTAGAGATAGGAGTGATATTATGATTAAACTAGAACAATATAGAGATACATGGCTTTCAGAAAAAATGGATGAAGTAATTGGTTTTTATCCAAGGGAGTTTTACCCATTAGATAATTTTTCATCGTTTAAGGTTGAATGGAATGGATATTTGTATGCTTCGCTTGAAGAAGCATATCAAGCCGCAAGCTTTATGGGAAGCGATGAAGAATTAGTTGAAAAAGTAAAAAAATCTCATTCCGCTGACGAAGCACAAAGAATCGCATATGCTAATAGAGATAAACAAAGAACAGATTGGAATGAAGTTAAATTAGAAATTATGGAAGAATTATTAAGGTTAAAAGTAGAGCAAAATCCGTATGTTAAGAAAAAATTGCTTCAAACAGAAAATTATTTAATAGTTGAAGATTCTCCAAAAGATTCATTTTGGGGATGGGGGCCTAATAGGGATGGAGAAAATCAATTAGGAAAACTTTGGATGAAACTTAGAGAAGAATTAAAAAAGGATTTATAATAGAAAATAAAAATTTTGGAGGTAAAAATGAGTTATATAGTGAAAACTAATATAGAACCGAAAGATTTTATTGACATTAGAAATAATTTAAACTGGAATAGTTTACCATATGATTTAGTAAAGAAAGCAATTGCTGGTTCGATGATAAATGTAAGCGTATTTGAACATGAAAAATGTATAGGAGTAGGAAGAATAGTTGGAGATAAAGCATTAAAAGGTATGCTAACTGACATAATGGTAATTAAAGAATATCAAAACAAGGGTGTGGGCAAACTGATGGTGACTTCTTTAATAAGGGAATTAGAAAAACAAATAAAAGAAGGAGAATCATTTCAATTAGAAGCTAGCCCAACTGTCAATAACAGAGAATTTTATATTAAATGTGGAATGAAATATAAACCAGAAAACCAAGATGGTGTATATTTATGGATAAGAAAATAAAATGAACAGAATAAGTGAGGAATTAGATGAAAGAATATTCTTATAATATTATTAATGATGTATATGATTGGATGATATCAAGAAAAAAAGATATAGAAGTCAGAATTCTAAAAGAAAAGTCACAAGCTATACAAGTGGGAGATATTATTACTTTTAACAATCAGGACAGCGTTGGTAAATATGTAAAAGTAAAAATTGCCAATAAAACTATTGTTGATAATGTATATGAATTAACAGAAAAGTTTGAAATCGAAAGAATGATGCCTGGACACTCTAAAGAAGAACTTATAGAATTAATGAAAAACATATATGGAGAAGAATTGAATCAAAAACAAATAGTTGCATTTGAATTTGAATATTTGTGTTGTGATAGTGAAGTTGAATTTATTGAATACAACGAAAAATATTTAGAAGATGTTAGAGATTTATTAGTTGAATTAGAGGAATATATTCTTTCCATTGATAAAGATGAATTAGATCAACTACATCCGGAATATAGAGAAAAGATGGCTATATTAGATTTAGAAGAAGTAAATAATTATAATGGTAAATGTTATTTAGCTATTGAAAATGGTAAAGCTATTGGGCTTATTATGGGATGTATTCCTCCGTATGATGAATATGATTATTTAGATTATAAATGTCCAAGAAGAGGTGAAATAACTGAGTTAATAGTTACTAACAAAACAAGAAGCAGAGGTATAGGGCAAAAGCTTATTGATAAGATGGAAGAATATTTTAGGAGTGTTGGATGTGAATATATAATTGTTGATGTATTCGCTTACAATTATATTGGTAAGAATTTTTATAATAAAAAAGATTATCATGCAAGAATGGAAACAATGATAAAGAAAATATAGATTTTAGGAGGTATAAATGATATCAATAAAAGAAAATGTTAATAGTATTGAAGAATTTAATTATTTATACGATGCTGTTGGATGGGAAGTTATGACGAAAAAGTATCAGAAAAAGCATTAGCGAATACCATGTATTCAGTATCAGTGTATGATGATGATAAAATAATTGGTTATGGAAGAATAATCGGAGATGGAATTTGTTTTTTATACATACATGATGTTATGGTTATTCCTAAATATCAAAATAAAAAAATAGGTTCACAAATAATGAATAAGTTACTTGAAAAAGTCAATCAAATAAAAATAGAAAATCCATATGTAAGAGTTTATTTGGGTGCTTCAAAAGGAAAAGAAAGGTTTATGAAAGATTTGGATTTATTACAAGAGAAGATGCTAATCTTGGAAGTGGCATGATATTAGATGGATTTAATGACTAAAATTCTAACAAATGCCAAGTTGGGTGTGGACAAATATTTATAATGAAATTAAAAAGGCTCTTTGTCAAATAGTGGGTGTAAGCCCAAAAATTGATAAAGAAATTTGAACAAGTTAGTGTAATTTAAGCATTAGCTTTTTTCATGCTTAATAAATTTTTGCAAATCATAATTCTTGCTTTAAATCTTCTAAAAGATCTAAAACCAAATGCTATTCTTTTTATTACTTTAATAAAATTATTATTTCCTTCAACAAAACCATTGTGATATGGATTATTTAAAGTGTTTTTTATGTGTGGTAGATATTTAATAAGTGTTTTTATAGATGTTTTCATATAACTTGATATTTTATTATTTTCAGCGTATAAAGTATCTTTTAAACTAGAATAATTATTATTTTGTATAGAATAAAGAATGTTTTGATAAACTTCATAAGTTTGTTTAAGTTCTTCACTAGTATTGATTAAATAATCAACAACATCTTTCTGTGTCATTAAATTATTGAAACATCGATACTTTTTCCATTTTGATATATCAAGTTCGTTTCTAGGTTTAAAATTAATCTCCAGTATCTTTTTAACTTATTATAGTTCTTTTTATCTTTTTTCATTAAAGCAATTCTAGTTTTATTAAGTGAAGTAGATATTAACTGTGTTAAGTGAAATTTATCAATAATAATTTCAGCATTAGGGAACATTACTTTGATAAGAGAAATAT
>JBJEDW010000048.1:0-2034 GCA_051872415.1 Bacilli bacterium | reverse complement strand
AAAAAAGCCTTGAATTAAATCCAAAGTTCCCGAATACATAATTTCTGAATGATTTTATGAGTAAATTCCCATTTTGGACTTATAAAATCATTTTTTTTACCACTTTTTTTAAAAATGTGTTAAAATAATTAACGATGAAGAAATTTTCTTCCACGCAAAAAAGTATTCGACTGCAGGTCGTTTCAAGACTTACTTCCCGAATATATATTTTAAAGTATTAAATTTGTGGCTTATTTGCCAATGAAAAGATAGAATATAATTCTATTTTTCACTAGATGATTTTAATAAATCTAGAATCCAATTTAATTTATCAATTGGAATATAATTTAATAAAGAAGAAATATCTTCATTAGACAAGTTGGAAAGTTCTTGTAACATTTCTATAATAATTGATTGAAAGAATTCTAAATCAGTAATGATGAGATTTAAATCTTGAATTAAATCTTTAAAAGTTATATCACCAACAATTGGATGAGTATATAGGATGTGATTTTTATTCATGGGTTTCACCTCCTATAATATATTTTCTATTTAGGGTGACATCATCAGGTTGGATATAATTTGCCTCTATTCTTTTAATTAATTCCGGGAACTTTTCCTTAGTAAGTTCATATGGTGTTTTACTACCTAATATATCTCTAGGGATGTTATTTATATTATCCTCTAGTAGTTTGATATCTTCTTTTGTTAAATGTTCAAAAGAAGTTTTTTTAGGTAGTACATATCTAATATATTCGTGATTTTTTTCTATTTCAGGTTTTTCATCTGGTGAGTTAGGATGGCAATAGTAAACAGAACAAAGTTTTTCGCCAGAATCAAGATCATATTCAAGGTGAATAGGATCATAAAATTCAATTCCATTATCAGTTAATATGATATCAATTGTATCTTTATATAATTCACTACCTAAAGCATTTTTAATTTTTGTAAATTCTTCATCAACATTATAAACATCCTTTTTATCAAGTAATCTGATAATCATAAAATTAGTTTCCACCATTAAAAAAGTTAATAAACATTTATTATCTGTTTGTAATCCTATAACTGTATCTAGTTGCCAAATATTAAGCTTTTTATCTTTTTCCTCATCTAATCTAATAATATAGTCTTCATATGTTCTGTTAATTAGAATTGACAATTCTCTTTTATATTTTTTACTATCTTTTTTGTTTCTTTTTTTATATTTAACTTTTCGGGGTAGATCTAAATTTGTTAAATTTATGATACCGTTATTAACATAAGTATAAAAGGTGGTTTTAGTGAATGGAAGGATATCAGGATGGTTAGTGAACACTTGATTTACACTTTGCTTTTTATCTTTAATCAAAGGTACTATATTTTTATTGATTAAATTTATTTCTTCTTCGGTTGCATCAATACCTTTTCTGGATTCACTTTTAATCTCATCTGTATGACTTTGTGCAGCTTTAGCATTATAGTATAAGTGGTACTTAGTACATGAATTTTTAAAAGGACAATTATTACATACATAAGGTGGCCTTTTTAATCTTTCACAACTATTAACAGCCTTTTGGATTCCTTTTTCATTAAATAATGTAAAAAAACTACTTCTAATAATTCTGTTTCTTCGTATCTCTTTTGAAATAGTTGTTCTGTCTTTTTTTATTTCTTTTGCAATATTAGTAAAGTTATATCCCTTTTTTAACAATTCTTCAATTGAATCTCTATCTTCTTTATATAATTGTGTATAATTTGTCATAATATTTTTTCACTCCTTTAATTGACAAATAAACCACGAGTTTATATTTTAAATGAAAATGAAGAAAAAATCAATTACTCTAGCAAAGAGGGGATTATCGCTTTTGGTTTCCAAAAAAAGAAAGAAAAAAAGTTCCATAAAAACAGAACCTTCTTCCTTTTTTCGTATAACATCACTTGACGCTCTGGTTGTTTCCCCCAAAACATTGCCATATCCTCCAAGTGATGAGTTAATTATATTATAAAGATAAATTTGTGTTTAAGACTTATTTCCCAAATTTAAAAATACGGGAACTTTGAATTTTATTTAATAAA
>JBJEDW010000047.1:0-2071 GCA_051872415.1 Bacilli bacterium | reverse complement strand
GTAAAATATCCATAAAGGAGGTATAACTTAAGTTTGACAGTTAAAACGAGTAAAACCTTTTATAAAAAGGAATTGCTCGTGTTTTTGTTTTTGTGTATCAACTATTATTTTAATGAATTTTTAATTTTTTTTAATAAAATAAATTTATTTGAAAAATCTAAGTTATATATATTTGATAATTCTTCAATCATAGGTGAATTATAAGAATTTAAATAAATATCATGTTCTATATTTTTACATTTAAAATTTTTTAATGCATTTATTATTTGATTAACTGAATATTTTTCTTTTGTTTTCTGTTCTAATAATCTAATTAATACTAACGCCACAAAACATGTTAAAAAATGTGATTCGATATGTTCTTTAGTCCAGACAAATACTGGCCTTGTTTCTAAATTGCTTTTTGTTATTTTAAAAGATTCTTCTATTTCCCATAATCCTTTGTAAATATCTCTTATTTGTTTATCACATAATTCTTTTTCACTTGTAACAATTGAGTAATATCCATCATATTTTTCTTCTTCTTTTATTTTATCGAGTTTTAATGATAAATTTGTTCCAGTTGGAATTTCTCCAGTCTTTTTATCAAACTTTATATTGTTAATATATTTAGTACAACCATATGATGTTGCTTGAGTATATTTTCCCGGATTATTAATTAAATCTTGTGCTTTTAAAACAGCTTGTTCTCTTTCATGTTTTTGTCTTTCGGCATATTTTTTTGAGTAATAAACCATTTGTTTTTGATAAATTTGATAAGTTACTGTTCTTTTCTCATCTTTTTTAATTTGTACTTTTTTTGCATAAACTCTAGATTTATGTTTAAAAATTACCGGTTTATCTTCATATCTAAGTATATTGTTATTTTCATCTTTTATTGCTTCTTTATAAGTTATTATGTTTCCATTATTATCATAAATATAATCATTAATAAAACCATCTTGATTTAATGCCCATTCTTTAAATTCTTTATCTCCACCAACTATACTTTGTCCATAAACATAACCATCATGATTAGTATGGTCATCATCATTTTTACCTGCAATAAAAACAGTGTTATCAGAAGTATTTTGTCCACGATCAGCAACAATAATTGTTCTACCTAAATTAAATTTGTTTTTTGTTTGTTTTAAAGTTGGTCTCATTTGTAATTTTTCAGATTCATTTCCAGGAAATAAATCATATGATAATGGAATTCCTTTTTCGTCCATTAACAATCCCATTTGAATAATAGGTGTTTTTCTGTGTTCTTTAGAAGGACCTTTTTTTCTATATCCCTTTTCTAAAACTTTACCATTTTCATCGATTAAATCTTCATCATTATACGAGATTTCAAAGTAATAGTTAGTTGTATCATAATAGGTTAAATCAGTTTTTCTATTATATTCATTTTTTGTATTATCCCAAATTTGTTTTAATATTTCATCTTTAAATTTGAAAAAATAATCAAGGCTTCTATATAAATCTTTTAAAGAAAAATCAAAATTTTCGAAAAAAGTATTTTTGTTATCAAAAGTTTCATTTTTACTTGAAGGGAACAAAATTCTAGAATATACTAGTAATTCAAAAATATCATTAAAGTTATAATCAACTTTAAATAATTTATTCTTTCTTTTTAATAAATCATTTAAACTCAATTCATTGTATATTTTTCTTAAAAATATATAGCCTAAGTTTTTATCAATATCATTTAAATCTACTTTCTTAGTATCAATATTCTTAATTGTATATTCAGTAATATTTTCAGAAGAATAATTTTTTGCAAATTCTTTAAAGTAATTAATAGGATCTTTATATTGTTTTTTTAAATCATCTAAATAACCTAACTTTTTAATTGTTTTCTGTTTAACTTTTCCTTGTTCATCTGTATACCCTTGAACAAAAGATAAATATATTCTTCCATGACTATTGCTTTTTCTTAAATACATATAAAATCACTACCTTATGTATACATTATATCACGATACACAAAGATACACAAGAGAAAAGTGTAAAAAACTTGACAAAATAAAACCCTTATACTAAAAAGGTTTGTTAAACACTTAAGAATAATTCAACTGTCAAACTTCGG
>JBJEDW010000046.1:0-11374 GCA_051872415.1 Bacilli bacterium | reverse complement strand
TAATATCAATGATTTTAGCAAAATTTACTTCACACCAGAAATCGGAGAGCCAAAAATAAAAGTAACAATTAATGTAGTTGAAAATATTAAAATTTAAGTTTAGAAATATATATTATGAAATAAAAATCCTAAACTTGAAGCAAAAGAAAAACTTAAAATTTTGCTCATAAAATTTCTTTTGCTCTTTATACTAATAAAGGTGAAGCATTATGAATATACTAATAACAGGAGCAACTTCAGGAATTGGTTACGCTTTAACTGAAAAACTAATAAAAAATGGTCATAAAGTCTTTTTAGGGGTTCATACTAAAAAGGAAGTAAAAACTGCTTTAGAGAAAATAAAAGAAATAGGCTATCAAGATAGAGTTAATGTATTAAAATTAGATATAACAAAAAAAGAAGATAGAAATATAATAAAAGACTTAGATATAGATTGTTTAGTAAATCAAGCTGGTATAGGTATTGGTGGATCTCTTCTTAATATGAAAATATCAGATATTAGAAAAAATTTTGAAGTTAATTTTTTTGGAACACTCGAAATGACAAAGCTTTATATAGAGACAAGAAAAAATAAAAAAGGTAAAATTCTAATAACTTCCTCTTTAGCAGGACTAGTACCTATTCCTTTTTTAGGTAGTTATTGTAGCACTAAAACTGCTCTTATAACAATGGCGACATGTCTTAAAAAAGAAATAAAAAAGACTAATCTAGATATTAAAATAAAATTAATAGAACCTGGAGCATATAAAACAGGCTTTAATCAAATAATGATAGAAAATAAAAATATCTTAAAAGAAGAGATGTTTAATCAAAGTTTAGAAAGTATTAGTAAAACTATGGAAGATCAGTTTTCATTAATCGAAAAAAAGAATCTTTCATCTATAGTGAATAAAATGTATAAAGCAATAGAATCTAACTCTAATAGGTTAATCTATCGTGCACCATTTATTCAGGTTTTGGGAGCCAAACTATATATGTTGCTTTTTAAGTAAACAAAGTGTAAAGTTGCGTGCACAGTCTTTACAAATTAAAATGTATAATTTATACTTAATATAGAATAATAAGGGATGCCTAAGTCAGGTACTTTTATTTAAGGAGCAAATAATGCTTCTTTTTTTGACAATTTCAAAGTTTATTTTATATTTTATTCTTGAAAACCCTAAATATTTATTATATAATTTATATATAATAGAAAAATAGAAAGTGGGTAGATAATTGTGATTAATGTAAAAAGCGAAATAAAACCTTTGAAAAAAGTTTTATTGCATAGACCTGGTAATGAACTTCTTAATTTAACTCCAGACACTCTAGGAAAACTTTTATTTGATGATATTCCATATCTTACAGTGGCTCAAGAAGAACATGATCAGTTCGCTAGAATATTAAGAGATAACGGAGTAGAAGTAGTTTATTTAGAAGACTTAATGACTGAAACTCTTGATCTTAATCCAGAAATAAGGGATAGCTTCATTAAACAATTTATATATGAAGCAGGAGTTAGAACTCCAAAATATAGAACTCTTGTTTATGAATTTTTATCAAGTATCCAGTCAAATAGAAAACTTGTTTTAAAAACTATGGAAGGTATAAATATCAAAGAAGTAGTTTTAGAAAAAGCTAAAAAAGGAAAATCTTTAGTAGATATGATTGAACCAGATTCTCAGTTTATTGTAGATCCAATGCCAAATTTATATTTTACAAGAGATAACTTTGCATCAGTTGGAAATGGAATAACATTACACAAAATGTATTCCGAAACAAGAAGTAGAGAAACAATCTATGCTGAATACATCTTTAATTATCATCCTGATTATAAAGATGTTCCAAAATATTATGATAGATACAATGAATACAACATGGAAGGTGGAGATATTCTTAACCTAAATGATAAAGTTTTAGCAATAGGTATTTCACAAAGAACAAGTGCTAATGCAATAGAAATATTTGCTAAAAGCATCTTTAAAGATCCAACTTCAACTATTGAAACAATACTTGCCTTTGATATTCCGACTAGTCGTGCTTTTATGCATCTAGATACAGTATTTACACAAATAGATTATGATAAATTTACTTATCATCCTGGAATAATGGGATCATTAAAAGTTTATGAAATCAAAAAAGGCGAAAAAGAAGATGATATAAATGTCAAAGCAAGAAGTGGATCACTAGAAAAAATATTAGAAGAATATCTAGGAAAAGACATAATTTTAATTCCATGTGCTGGTGGGGATATGGTTTCAGCAGAAAGAGAACAATGGAATGATGGCTCTAATACCCTTGCTATTGCCCCAGGAGTAGTTATTGTTTATGATCGAAATAGTGTAACTAATGAAGTCTTAAGAAGATTTGGAATTAAAGTTATAGAAATGAGAAGTGCAGAACTTTCACGTGGAAGAGGGGGCCCTCGTTGTATGAGTATGCCACTTATAAGAGAGGATTAAAATATGGATTTAAAAGGAAGAGATTTTTTAAAAGTATTAGACTATACTGAAGAAGAATTAAAATATTTAATAGGACTAGCAATTAGTTTTAAAGAAAAGAAAAAAAATGGCGAGTCTCACAAATATTTAAAAGGCAAAAACATAGCTATAATTTTTGAAAAAGATTCAACTCGTACTAGATGTGCATTTGAAGTAGGAGCATACGATTTAGGTATGAATGTTACTTATTTAGGACCAACTGGTTCACAAATGGGAAAAAAAGAAACAATAAAAGATACTGCTAGAGTTTTATCTCGTATGTATGATGGAATTGAATACAGAGGTTTTGGACAAGACATAGTAGAAGAATTAGCAGAATTTAGTGATGTACCAGTATGGAATGGTTTAACTGATGAATTTCATCCAACTCAAATGCTCGCAGATTTCATGACTATGTATGAACACTTTGGTCATTTAGAAGGATTAAATTTTGCGTTCTTCGGAGATGCTAGAAACAATCTTGGTAATTCACTTATGGTAATGAGCGCTAAAATGGGAGTTAACTTCACATGTTGTGCACCAAAACAGTTATGGCCAAATGAAGACTTAATAAACAAAGCAAAAGAAATAGCAGAAAAAAATGGATGTGTTATTAACTTAACCGAAGATGTAAAAGAAGGTGCAACAGGAAAAGATGTAATCTATACTGATGTATGGGTATCAATGGGAGAAAAAGATGAAGTATGGAAAGAAAGAATCAAATTATTAACACCATACAGAGTAACAAGTGAAATTATGTCTATGACAAATGAAAACTCTATATTCTTACATTGTTTACCATCTTTTCATAATAACAAAACAAAAATTGGTAAAGAAATAGAAGAAAAATACGGCATTTCTGAAATGGAAGTAACTGATGAAGTATTTGAATCAGAAAAATCAAAAGTATTTGATGAAGCAGAAAATAGGATGCATACTATAAAAGCTGTAATGTATGCGACATTAAAATGAAAAAAAGAGTAGTAATAGCACTCGGAGGAAATGCCCTTGGAAAAACTAATGAAGAGCAATTAAAATTAGTAAATAAAACTGCAAAAAAAATAGTTAACATAATTGAAAAAGGTTATGAAGTTATCATTACTCATGGAAATGGTCCTCAAGTAGGAATGATTAATCTGGCTATGGAAAAAAACGAAAACAACAAAATCCCATTTCCAGAATGTGGAGCCATGAGTCAAGGATATATTGGTTATCAATTAGGACAATCTATTCAAAATGAACTAATTAAAAGAAAAATAGATAAAAAATGTATCACAGTAACAACAGAAGTACTTGTTAATGAAAAAGATGAAGCTTTTCAAAATCCAACTAAACCAATTGGAGGATTTTATACAAAAGAAGAATCCCAAAAATTAGCAGAGGAAAATGGTTACATTTACAAAGAAGATGCTGGACGTGGTTACAGAAGAGTAATAGCATCCCCAAAACCACTGGAAATAATTGAAATAGAATCAATCAAAGATTTAGTAGAAAATGATAATGTTGTAATTGCTTGTGGTGGTGGAGGAATACCAGTAATCAAAAAAGGTGAAAAGTTAAAAGGAATAGATGCAGTAATTGACAAAGATCTAACTAGTGAGTTATTAGCAGAAAAACTAGAAGCAGATGTTTTGCTAATACTTACTAATATAGATAAGGTTTGTATAAACTTTAACAAGTCTAATCAAAAAGAACTTTCATCTCTTTCGATAGACGAAGCATTAAATTATATTGAAAAAGAAGAATTTTCTAAAGGAAGTATGCTTCCTAAAGTAGAGGCCTGCGTAAAGTTTGTTAAAAATACAAATAAAAAAGCTATCATCACTTCTTTAGAAAAAGCAGAAGATGGATTAGATGGCAAAGCAGGAACAGTAATATGTTCTTTAAAAGAGGAGGTAAAAGAAATGGCAGAAAAAAAGAAAACTGCTAAAGCTAAGAATTTTAAATTTGGAATTTCAGCATTTTCCATTATTTTAATTCTTATCATTTTGTTAGGGGTTTTAACACATTTTCTACCAGCTGCTCAGTTTGTAGGAGAAGATATTGTAAATGGTAGTGGTGTAGTTAAAGCAACGCTTGCAAATATATTGATGTCACCAATTGAAGGTTTTGCTGATGCAATTGATGTATGTATATTTGTATTTATTTTAGGAGGTTTCCTAAATATTGTTACTAAAACAGGAGCTTTAGAAACAGGAGTAAAAGTTTTAGTTCAAAAATTGAAAGGTAATGAACTTATCTTAATACCTATTTTAATGTTTATATTCTCAATAGGTGGAACAACTTATGGAATGCTTGAAGAAACTGTTGGATTCTATGCACTTCTTGCAGCAACTATGGTAGCAGCAGGAATGGATACTATTGTAGCTTCGGCAGTAGTACTTTTAGGAGCAGGTTGTGGTGTTCTAGGATCTACAATTAACCCATTTGCTAATGGTGCAGCAATAGCAGCACTTCCAGAAGGAATTCAAGTAAATCAAGGTACTATTATGTTAATAGGAGTTGCTTTGTGGCTTGTATCACTTGCTATATCAATAGTATTTGTTATGACATATGCTGCTAAAGTAAAGAAAAATAAAGGATCTACTTTCTTATCACTTCAAGAACAAAAAGTGATGGAAAAAAGATATGGAAAAGAAAGTAAGAAAGAAGAAAAAGCTAGTCTTACTGGAAAACAAAAAGCAACTTTAATATTATTTGGATTAGCATTCTTGATAATGATTTTTGGATTTATTCCTTGGGGTGAATTTGGAGACGCAAAAGGACTTTCATTTACTTCATTTTTAACAGGTGCTCCACTTGGAGAATGGTGGTTCTTTGATGCAGCTTTATGGTTCTTATTGATAGGAATTGCAATAGGAATTATCAATAAACAAGGAGAAAAAGGTATTGTAGAAAACTTTGTATCTGGTGCAGCAGATATGATGAGTGTAGTACTTATCATAGCAGTAGCAAGAGGAGCTTCTTACCTAATGGGAGTAACTCATTTAGATAATTATATTATCTATAACGCTGCTGAAGCATTAAGATCAATGCCAGTACTATTATTTACTCCACTTAATTACATCTTACACATTATTTTATCAATTTTAGTACCATCATCATCTGGTTTAGCAGGACTTTCTGCCCCAATTATGGGACCACTTGCTTCACAACTTGGTTATAGTGTAGAAGGAACTATCATGACTTTTGTAGCTGCTAACGGATTAGTTAATCTAATTACTCCAACATGTGGAGCAATAATGGGTGGTCTTGCTTTAGCAGGAGTAGAATATACAACATGGTTCAAATGGGCTATCAAAATAATAGGATGTATTGCTCTAGCATCAGTAGTAATTTTAATGCTTGCAATGTTAATATTTTAAATAAAAAAAACTATCAAAATTCTGATAGTTTTTTTATGCTTTTTACTTATACATAAAAAAATATTTCGAATACTATAAACTAGATAGGAGGATTTATAATGTTTGAAAATATGAATCAAAATCCATTTATGATGCCAGAACAAGAAGGATTTATAGACATCGATAATAATCAAGGAAATATTGATATTGATTTAAATCAAAGTCAAAATGTATCAAATGGACCAATGGTAGCAGGAGCTCCAATGGCTTCAGCACCAATAATAGAACCAATGAGAGAAAGAGTAGTTAACAGAACAATTGAACATGTTGTGCCACATGTATGCCCAGTAAGAACTAGAATAATTAATCATCATGTATTTAAGCATACATATAGACCAAACTATAGTTGTTGTGAAGAAAATGTTTGTTCACATGTACAATGTGGTTCTTGTTGTAACTATTAAAAGAATTTAAGAAGTTAAAACTAAAAAAACTATTAGCAAGTATTTGTTAATAGTTTTTAGTATGAAAAAAGATATAAAAGTAAATAATTAAGGTAAATAAATAGACTTAAAAAAAACAAAAATTTTATCTTACAAAGTAAAGGAAAATCTATAAAATTTATTGACCATTTATATAAAATTATGTTAAAATCTTAATGCATTTTAAAGGAGGAATAACAAATGAAGAAAACAAAAATAATAGCAAGTATTGGACCTGCTAGTAATGATTTAAAAATATTTAAAGAAATGATTAAAAATGGAGTAAATGTAGCAAGAATTAATTTTTCACATGCAACTATTGAAGAAAGAGAAAAAGCTGTAGAAACTATAGTAAAAGCAAGAGAAGAATTAAATGAAAATATAGCTATTTTATATGATACAAAAGGACCAGAATTTAGAAACGGAATGCTTGAGGATGGAAGTATTGCTTTAGAAGAAGGTAAAACAATAAAAATTGTTAAAGAAGAAGTGTTAGGAAATAAAGATCGTTTTTCTGTTAATTATCCAGAAGTTTTAGACAACTTAAAAGTAAATGATATAATTCTTTTAGAAAATGGTCTTATGAAAATAGAAGTAATAGAAAAACAAGAAGATTATGTAAATTGTAAAATATTAAGTGGGGGAATTTTAGAAAATAAGAAAAGTTTAAATGTTCCAAATGTAAAATTAAATATTCCATTTATAAATAAAGTTGATTATGAAGATATAGTATATGCTTGTCAAAACAAAGCAGATTTTATTGCCTTATCATTTGTTTCATCTAAAGAAGATGTAAAAAGTGTAAAAGAAATATTAAAAGAGCAAAATAGGGAAGATATAAAATTAATATCAAAAATAGAGAGTATGACTGGAATAGATAACATTGATGAAATAATTGATGAATCAGACGGAATAATGGTTGCAAGAGGAGATCTTGGTGTGGAAGTTAAAATGACAAAACTTCCAATTTATCAAAAAATAATTATTGAAAAATGTCGTGAAAAGGGTAAGATTTGTGTAGTTGCAACAGAAATGCTTGAATCAATGAAGAAAAATGTAAGACCTACAAGAGCAGAAGTAAGTGATGTTGCAAATGCTGTTTTAGATGGAACAGATGCTGTTATGTTAAGTGGAGAAACAACAAGTGGAAAATATCCAATTGAGACTGTAAAATATATGGCAGATATCTGCGCAGAAGCAGAAAAGTATTATGATAATAGCTTTAAAAATAAAGTTAAAAAAGGAGTTACTGAAACTATTGCTGCAAGTGTTGTAGAAAGTTCTAAAATATTTGATATAAAAGTAGTAGTGGCATCAACTGTAAGTGGATATAGTGCCAGAGGTATAAGTAATTTAAAACCTGATTCTTACATTTTAGCAACCTGTACTACAAAAGAAGTAGCTAGAAGCTTAGCACTTAACTATGGTATACTAACAACAGTAGTGCCATTTGTTCATACTACAGATGAAATAATAAAAATGGCAAGAGAAGAAGCAATAAAAATATTTAAATTAAAAGAAAAAGATAAAATTCTAATAACTGGAGGATTTTCTAAAAACACTGAAAAAAGAATAACAAACTTTATGAAAATAGAAGAAATATAGCTACTAAAAAAGTAGTTTTTTTCTTTATATGGTAATTTTTGGTAATTAACTAAATTAGCTTGATAAAAGTATAAAATATTATACAATATAACTAGGAGGATATATTATGGAAAAAGAAAAAATATTATTAGATTTAGAATATGACTTCATATGTGATTTCATAAAATTAAGAAAAGAAAAAGGTTTAACACAAAAGTCCTTAGCAGAACTATCTGGAGTAATAAGAGAGAAAATAGCTAAAATAGAAAATCACTTAAATTCGCCTCAAATAAACTCATTAATAAAAATTTTAGAACCAATTGGTTACACAATAAAAATAGTGCCTATCCAAAAAAAGGATTAGTTATGGGATATTTAAAAAGTGGAATTGTAACAAGAATAGAAATATTAAATAAAGGGGAGGAAAGTATTGATTATATAAGAAAAAACTTTAATTTAGAATTATTCACTAAAAAAGATAATATTTATTTATTAAAAGAAAAAATATTAAAGCAAAACTTATCACTTTTTAGGGAAGAATTTTTATCATTTTCTGAAAGGAAGTGTGATAGTTTAGATAATTGTGAAGCTTATTGTTTAGAAACAAACATAAATAAATTGTTAATGAATGAAATATACTTAACTAAAGATAATAAAAATTTCTATTTTGAAAATTATGAAAATATGAAATTCGAAACAGATGAATGTATTTTTGATAATAAAAAGGTTTTATTAAAAATTTTTTTAATTCCTATTTTTTGGGATATTAATAAGATAGAAGCAGAAAATTTAAATAATATAATAACAACTGTAAATAATTTGACGCGAAAGGCTATGAAAAATATTCTAAAAAATGCAAGTTGGTTTACTATAATATAAAAAAAACTTCAAACATGATATAATAACAGAAGAGGTGATTACATGAAAAGAGCATTAGTACTATCTGGAGGAGGAGCAAAAGGTTCTTATCAACTTGGGGTATATAAAGCAATAAGAAGATTAGGTATAAAAATTGATATAATTACAGGAACTTCAATAGGTTCAATAAATGGTGCTCTTTTTGTCAGTGGTGATTACTTAAAAGCAAAAAGACTCTGGATGAAGATTTCAACAGATAATTTATTTAATTATGATTTCAAAAATCCTAAAAATTATCAAAAGATTGCTAAAGAAATGGTAGAAAACAAGGGATTAAAATTTGATAAGGCAGAAAAGTTTTTGCAAGAAATTATAAACGAAGATAAGATAAGAAAATCCAAAATAGATTATGGTTTGGTAACAGTAAACTTAAAAAATAGAGTTCCAAAAATGCTAACAAAAGAGCAAATACCTAAGGGTAAACTAGTTTCTTATATAATTGCATCATCAACTTGTTTTCCTGCTATTGAAATGAAAGAAATAGACGGAGAATACTATATTGATGGAGGGTATTATGATAATTTACCAATCAATCTAGCAATTGATATGGGAGCAGATGAAATAATTGCAGTAGATCTTTCAGCCCTTGGCATTAAACAAAAAGTAAAAGATAAAAACATAAAAATAGATTATATAAAAAATAGTAATAAACAAATGTTTACTTTAGATTTTGACACAGAAATAGCAAAAAAGAATATTCGTTTGGGATATAATGACACAATGAAGTATTATAAAAAACTAGAAGGAAAAGATTATACATTTAAGAAAGGAAATCTTGAAAAAAATTATAACAACATAAGTGACTATTATATAAAACTAATAAAAAAGATTTTGCTTTCAGATGAAAAAAAAGTAAAAATAACAGAAATATTAAAAAACAAAAGATACCAAAATATTTTTTTAAATATCAAACAAGGGAAAAAAATAGATAAAGAAATTAATCAA
This sequence comes from Bacilli bacterium, assembly GCA_051872415.1. Lineage (GTDB taxonomy): Bacteria > Bacillota_I > Bacilli_A > RF39 > UBA660 > UMGS1449. The sequence continues at coordinate 1,642 of JBJEDW010000046.1, read as the reverse complement.
TCATTAGAATACTTAGGTTCAATATTTGAAATAGAAAATGATCAAATCTATAATATAGAAAGATTTAATAGATTATTAATAAAAGAGGCAAAGGCTTTAAATTATATCAAAATAGATAAAAAATTAAAAGGAAAAATGTTGATAGGGTATATATATAATCAGTATATGGAATCTAACAATAAAGAAAATGTTTACAAAAAATTATTTAATATAGCATTAGTTTTTCAAAAGGATTTTCTCGCAGCACTTTATTTAATTTCTATATCTAGTAAATATCCAATTACTTTAAATAGTGATGAATTTTTTGAAGAAATTTTAAATATGATAAAAAAATAATTGTCAAATAATGTCTAATTTACTCACTTTGCTTGTAAAGATAAAAAATATATTATATTCTTAAATTAGGGAGTGTGATACAAAATGATATATCCATCAATTGATAAATTGTTGTTACATGTTGATTCTAAATATCGTTTAGTTCATATTGTAGCACAAAGAAGCAATGAAATAAGGGAAACTGGTCATTTACAAATGGCAGAAGAAGATTATGTATCTTCAAAAAATATAGGTAGAGCATTAGAAGAAGTAGAAAAGGATCTAATTGAAATAAAAACAAATTAGTTCCTTTTATTTAAAGGAGAACAAATGAAGATAAAGAATTATAAATTTTTAGGAAATGGAAAATATAAAGTAATAATAGAAAATGAAGAATATATAATATATGAAGATATTATTTTAAAACATAAACTTCTAACAAAAGAAATAATAACAAGAGAGGAATTATCAAAATGTTTAGAAGAAAATATTTACTATGAAGGTTACTATAAAGCAACTAATTACATAAAAACAAAATTAAGAACAGAAAAAGAAATTACAATTTATTTAAAAAAATATAATTATTCTTCTGAAATAGTAGAAAGAATAATAGAAAAACTAAAAGCTGAAGGATATATAGACCAAAATATTTATGCTGAAGCCTATATAAACGATCAAATAAATCTGAAAATAATTGGACCAATAAAAATTAAAAAAGATTTAGAAAAACTTGGAATAGAGGAAAGTATAATAAATGAAAAATTAAAAAACTACTCTAAAGAAAAAAACTTGGAAAAAATTAAAAAAACTATAGAAAAAGAAATAAAATTAAATAATAATAAATCATGTTATATGCTGAAAAATAAAATATTAACTAGTCTTATCAATAAGGGATTTTACAAAGAGGATGTGTTAGAGGTTCTAGATAATATAGAAATAGATGACAAACAAATTTATGAAAAAGAATACAAAAAACTATATGAAAAATATTCTAAAAAATATAGTGGTAAAGAACTAGAATATAAATTAAAAGAAAAAATGTATCAAAAAGGATTTAATACATATAATTAAAAATTTTTTTCTTGAAAGTGTAAAAAAACTTTGTGTAAAGTTATCAATTTAATGACAGTAATGATGTTTAATAGAAAGTAAGAGAGTATAAAATAAAGTGTATAGCTTATTACAGCTATACACTTTTTATAAATTCTTAAGATTTTATTATGTTTTTTATACATTTTTATCTTTATTTATGTTTTTATATAAATTTATTTCAGAGAGTGTAAGAAATTCTGTGTAAATGGTATCTTTCCATGATTAGAAGTAAGTT
>JBJEDW010000045.1:0-11389 GCA_051872415.1 Bacilli bacterium | reverse complement strand
AACTAATGTAATAAAAACACAAAATAAAAAAAGAACAAATGTCTTTAAGAAATTTCTTCAAAAGTATTGCATTTTATCAATAAATAGTGTATATTATTTATCGAGATGTGCCTAGGAAACTTTTGAAGCCCTAGGTCTTTTTCATTTATAAGGAGGTAAAAATGGCTAAAGAATTTAAATCAACAGATGAATTAATAGAAATATTAAATTCAAAAGGTGTATCAATAAGAGATGATAATAATATTAGATATTTAATTGAAAAATATTCTTATTATTCAATAGTAAACTCCTATAAATGGATATTTAAAATAGGAGAAAACTATAAAGATAATGCTTCATTTGAAGAAATATTTGCAATGTATAAGTTTGATAAAAATTTAAGAATAATAATGCTTAAATATATTCTTGAAATAGAAGCTGTTATTAAAACAAAAATTGCTAATCTATTTTCTGAAAAGTATGGATTAGAAGATTACTTAAATATCAACAATTTTGATTTAAAAGATGATAAATCTAATTTAGAACATATAGAAAAATTAATTGAAGAAATAAAAAATGAAATTGATAAAGGAAATGGTAAACATGATGCAATAACTCATTATATGAGTAAGTATGGATTTGTTCCACCTTGGGTTGTTACTAAAATATTATCTCTCGGAACTATTAGTAAGTTTTATGGTTTAATGAAGCAACAAGATAGACAAGAAATAAGTAAAAAATTCCATATAAATGATAGAATATTAAAAAATATTCTTGGTAATTTAACATCAGTTCGTAATATAGCAGCCCATGATGATAGATTATATACTTATAGAAGTACTTTCTATATTAGATTAGACAAAACTAAAAAATTACCAGACAAAGCATTACATACAAATATGTATATTATAATTAAATCATTAGAACTATTATTAGAGAATAATCAAACAATCGAAATGAAAAGCTTAATTACAAAAGAATTAGATATATTAAAAAATAGTTTAACTTCAATTACTATTGATGAAGTATTAAAAGTAATGGGATTTGATAAGGACTATTACATTGTATAAATATTAACTTATAGCATATAATAATATTGAAAAGTGCCTAGAAAACTTTAGAAGCTCTAGGTCTTTTTCATTTGTTTTATAAAATTAACCAAAAAATATTGAAATAAAGAATATATATGGTGCAATGTATATAGAAATTAGTTGTTTATCAACTATTCCTAAAGTTTTGGATATACTTTTTGCCCGTATCATAATAAAAAAATAAATCAGTTCTAATAAACTGTTTTGTTTATAAAAATTTATATCAGCACAAATACAGTTTTAAAAGTGAATATTACCTTAGCTTGTTTATTTTCTAAAAGAATAATATCAAAACCATTTTTGTTTTAGTTTTTATTTAGTTTTATTTATCATGTTATAGAGTTATAAAATATAATATAAAAATGATAAGATAAAATTGATTTACGTAAAACGTATTAAATTACATAAAAAATACTCAAAAAGAAAATACTTATGCTTTATAGTATGATACATTCAAGAAGAAAGGAGAAGGTTTTAATGAGAGAAGAAAAACATAAAAATACTGGATTAATAGTAACAATTGTAATACTAATAGTTTTATTACTAGGACTCGGAGGATATACAGCTTATGATAAGTTAGTTATTCAAAAAGATAATGAAGAAGAACTTACTAAAGTAAATGATGAATTAAAGTCTGCTAAAGAAAAGGTAGCAGAACTTGAAAAAGAAAATAATAAATATTCTTCAGTAGAAGAAAAGAATTATATAGTTAGTAATTTAAATGGAGAAAATAAAGAAATTAATGTTTATGGAATAGGAGATTATTTTTTAGTATATGCTTATAAAAATAAAATGTATGTTTCTTCTGATAACAATAACTCTTACTCTGAGTTTACTATTAACTCTGTTCTTTATAGTGAAGATCCAACCAAATCTTCTGATAACTATGATGTTATTAAATTGGAATATGATGAAAAAGATGTCTCTAAAGTTCTAGTAACAAATGATTTTTCTTCGAGTGATGCAAGGAAATATATTTATGTTATTTTAAAAGATGGTACAGTAAAAAGACATACTACTGGAGGAGGAATATATGATAAGAAGGGAAAACTTGTTTTAAAAGATTATAAAGTAAAAGATTTAAGAGTTTCTTGTGGTGGTGGCTGGGAAAATTGCAGAAAACTATCTTATATATTAACTTATAAATTAACACTTCAAGATGGCACCACTAAAACAGTAGAGGAAAGATAAAAAAATGTAAACTGACTTTAAAAAAGTTGGTTTTTTTCTTATTTTATCTTATAATTAAAAAGGTGATAAAATGAATGAAGAATTAATAAAACAAATAGCACTTGAAGAAGAAATAAGCGTGCTTCAAGTAAAAAACACATTAAAACTTTTAGAAGAAGGAAATACTATACCTTTTATAGCAAGATATAGAAAAGAAGCTACTAAAGGACTAGATGAAGTTAAAATAAAAAGTATTGAAACTGTTTATACTTATCAAGTAAATTTACTAAAAAGAAAAGAAGATGTAATTAGATTAATCGAAGAAAAAGATATGATGACAGATGAATTAAAGAACAAAATAATGAAATGTACTAAGCTTGTGGAAATAGAAGATCTTTATCGTCCATATAAGGAAAAGAAAAAAACAAAAGCTACTATTGCTATAGCAAATGGACTTGAAGGACTTGCTAAAATAATTTTATCTTTTCCAGAGGGTAAAACACCAGAACAATTAGCAGAGTCTTATAAATGTAAAATAGAAGAAGTGGATAAAAAATTAGAAGGAGCTTCTTACATTATATCTGAATATATTTCTGATAATGCAAGTTTTCGTAAATATATAAGAAATTTTATTTTTAAAACAGGAGTTTTAGAGACAAAACTAAAAAAAGGTAAAGAAGAAAAAGATGAAGATAAGACTTATGAAATGTATTACTCTTATGAAGAACAAATTAAATATATAAAACCACATAGAGTTCTTGCTATAAATCGTGGTGAAAAAGAAGGAGTATTATCTGTTAAAGTAAATATAAAAACTGATGAGATTGAATCTTTTTTAAAGAGTAAGTTAATTAAAAATCCGAAGTCTCTAGTTTGTCCTTTAGTAGAAGATGCTATAAAAGATAGTTTAAAAAGATTAATACTTCCATCTGTCGAAAGAGAAATAAGAAGTGAACTTACTGATAGAGCTAGTGAAGTATCTATAGAGAATTTTTCTAGTAATTTGAAAAACTTACTTCTTACTCCTCCAATGAAAGGAATAACAGTTTTAGGGTTTGATCCAGCTTTTCGTACAGGATGTAAATTAGCAGTTCTTGATAAAACAGGAAAAGTAGAAGATATAAGTGTTATTTATCCGCATGAACCACAAAATGAAAAAGAAAAGAGTAAGAAGCATATAGAAGAACTTATAGAAAAATATAATATTGAAGTTATAGCAATAGGAAATGGTACTGCATCACGTGAAAGTGAAGCTTTTATTGCAGATATAGTAAAAAATACAGACGTAAAATATATAATAGTAAATGAAGCAGGTGCAAGTGTTTATTCAGCATCAGATTTAGCAATTAAAGAGTTTCCAGATTTAAATGTTTCAGAAAGAAGTGCTATAAGTATTGGAAGAAGACTCCAAGATCCACTTTCAGAACTCGTAAAAATAGATCCAAAATCAATTGGAGTAGGACTTTATCAACACGATGTAAAACAAAAAGAATTAACTGAAGCTTTAGACTTTGTAGTAGATAGTGTAGTAAATAGTGTCGGAGTAAATATAAATACTGCATCAAAAAGTATTTTATCTCACATATCAGGGCTTACTTCAAAAACAATTGATAAAATATTAAAAATAAGAGAAGAACTTGGAAAGTTTAGAACAAGAGAAGAATTAAAGAAAAAAGTAAATTTATCTGAAAAAACTTATGAACAAGCAATAGGATTTATTAGAATAAATGATGGAGAAAATCCACTTGATAAGACAAGTATTCATCCGGAAAGTTATGAAAAAACATATAAATTGTTAGATATGATAAATTCTAATATAAATGAACTTGGAACAGATACTTTAAAGGATAAATTAAAAGTTATAGATAAAGAAGAATTTACTAATAAACTTAATATAGATAAATATACTTTAGAAGACATAATAAAATCTTTAGAAAAACCACTTCTTGATCCAAGAGATGAACTAGTTAAACCTATTTTAAAAAGTGATATTTTAACTATTGATAATTTAAAAGAAGGTATGGTTTTAGAGGGAACAGTTAGAAATGTAGTAGACTTTGGGGCTTTCGTAGATATTGGACTTAAAAATGATGGACTTATTCATATTTCAAATTTAAGTAATACTTATGTAAAACATCCAAGTGATATTTTATCAGTCGGAGATATTATAAAGTGTAAAGTTTTAGAGATAAACAAAGAAAAGAAAAAAGTTGCTTTAACTTTAAAAGATTTATAAGTATAAGAAACAAAATAAAATAACTGCATATAATTTATTAGGTGATTCTTGTGTCTTTAGAAAACTTTAAAAAATTTGTGAAAGATAAACCAAATTTGCAGAGCTTTGTTGCAAAAGGGGAAATGTCTTGGCAAGATTTTTATAATATGTATGAATTATATGGAGAACAAAATAGTGTTTGGGATAAGTATTTAAATATAAATAACGGTATTCAAAGTTCGACTGCAGTAACTCTAAAAGATATGATTGGTATGTTTAAAAATATTGATATGACAGAAGTGCAAAACTCTATAAATTCTCTTCAAAAAGGAATAGGGTATATAGAAGATTTAGTAAAAACTAAAGAAAAAAATATTCCAGTAAGAAAATCAAGTTATGAAGCTAGACCACTTTATCGTTATTTTGATGATTAATGAATTTATTAGTTCAATATAAACTAAAATCGAATCCAACATATCTTAAATTTTTAAGAGAAAATTCTAATTGGTATAAGTATTTAAATAGAAATCAAATGTTTTTAAAAAAGTTTGAAAAAGAAATGAAAGTAAAATATAAAATGACTCCGAAAGATAAATTAGAAAGATTTACAGAAAACATTGACAAAGTATCCCAAATAATTGATATATTTTCTTAAATATATCTTTTTTTTTGTAAAAAATTTTGTTATAATTCTAATTGTAAGGTGATGTTTATGAATAATAAAGGTTTTGCAGTAACTAGCATGGTATATGCTGCGATTATATTGCTTTCAATGACAATGTTCACTGTTTTAGCTATAGTAAAAAGTGAATACACTGATCAAAAAGAATTTGTAGAAGACATAAATAAAAGTTTAACACAATGCATTGTTAGTGGAGGAGGTTGCTAATGAATAAAAAAGGTTTTACATTAATAGAACTGCTTGCAGTAGTAGTTATAATGGCTATAATAGCACTTATTGCAACTCCTAATATAGTTAACATGATGGATAAAGGAAAAAAAGAAGATTATGTTGCAGATGCTAAGGAAATAATTAGTAAAGCTACTTATATGTATAAATTAGAAAAATATAGAAATAATGCAGAAATTTTTTCAGAAGGATCAGAAGGAACAACTATAAAACTAGAAAATATAAATGGTATAGATGATGATTTTAAAGATCCTTATGGGTTTACTTATGATAAAACAAACAGTTATGTAGAATTTACTTCTTCTGGTTCTAGTGGACCTAAAGAAAGACAGGTAAAAATTACTTTGATTTCTAAAAAGAGTGATAGTGTTGAAGATGAATGTTATACAATTGATACTACCGATAAAAATGCTTTAAGTGCCGAATCAGTAAAACAAGGTAAATGGAGTGGAACATATTGTGAACCATCAACTTCTTAGAGTAAAATTAATACAAAATGAAACAAAACTATTTACAAAAACTTTATAAAATGATATATTTTTAATATAAGAAAATAAGGAGGAAACAATTATGAAAAAACTATTAAATAATAAGAAAGGTTTTACATTAATAGAACTTTTAGCAGTTATTGTTATCTTGGCAATTTTAGTAATGGTAGCGATTCCTGCAGTTACTAAATATTTGACTTCTGCTCGTACTAGTACATTTGTTGATAATGCAAAGTCTGCAATTAATGCAGTTAGAAATGATGTTGTTATTAATGGAAAAGGTAGTGGTGTTTATACAAAAACTAATATTAATGATTTATTAGAGAAAGATTTGATTCAAAGCTCATTTGGAGCTGATTATATTGATAGTAGCTGTATAAAAGTGGTTCAAACAGCAACAGATGCTAATGGTTCTACAACCCAAAGAGATTATAGTTATACTTATTCAATGTGTTTAATTGATAAAAAGGGTAATGGTTTTGAACTAACAGATGAAGATAATATTAATGAGAAAGCAATAAAAGTAGGAACTTTAGTTGATAAAACTTGTAGCTGCTCATAGTAAAATAATTCTAGATACTTTAATTAGTATCTTTTTTTTGTTATAATTTAAAAGAGGTGTAAAATATGTTAAAAATAGGTTCACACGTATCATTTAAAAAAGATACTCAATTACTTGGATCACTTGATGAAGCTTTATCTTATGGAGCTAATACATTTATGTTTTATACAGGAGCCCCTCAAAATACCAATAGGGTAGAGCTTAATTCTGATCTTACTGAAAAAGCTTTATTAAAGATGAAGGAAAATAATATCAATATTAAAGATATAGTAGTGCATGCTCCATATATTATTAATTTAGCTAATGGAGATGAAAGTAAATATAAGTTTTCAATTAACTTTTTGAAACAAGAATGTAAAAGATGTGAGACTCTTGGAGTAGATAAATTGATTCTTCACCCAGGCTCTCATGTAGGACAAGGAGTAGAAGTTGGTATAAAAAATATTATAAATGCCCTTAATGAAATTCTTCCTACTACAAAAACTACTATATTACTAGAAACAATGGCTGGTAAAGGTTCAGAACTTGGTAAAACAATCGAAGAAATTAAAGAGATTATCGAAGGAGTAACCGAACAAGAAAAAATAGGAATATGCTTGGATACTTGTCATTTATCTGATGGAGATTATGATATTGGAGATATAGATAAAATATTGGATACTTTTGAAAAATACAATTTACTTTCTAAAATAAAATGTGTTCATGTTAATGATAGTAAAAATATAAAAGGATCTCATAAAGATAGACATGAAAATATTGGTTTTGGAGAAATAGGTTTTGATAATCTAATTAATGTTATTTATAATAAAAGACTAGAAAACATTCCTAAAATACTTGAAACTCCTTATATTGAAGGATTTCCTCCATATAAATTAGAAATAGAAATGATTAGAAATAAAAAGTTTAATGATAAGTTAAAAAATGAAGTAGGGATTAAACATACCTGATAGTATGAAAAAAATAGTAATTATCGAAAGTATGAAAACCAATATAAATAGTTTTGTATCTTTGATGTTTTTGTATGAATGAGCTAAAATTAAAATGCAAGCCATAAGTAATAAAAAATATCCATGAAAGTAGAAAATTCCTAATTTTGGTATGAAAAATATTGATAGAGATATAATGATTACTAAAGTGATTAACAATGAAATGGCTTCTTTTCTTGAACGTTTAAGCATATTATCATAGTTTCCTAAACCTTCTTTTATACTTTCTCTTAGTATTTTATATTTATCTTTTTCTTTCTTATAAGCATCATAAAAAAAGGTGCTTTTTTTGTTTTTTTTAGTTTTATAAACATTATATTCACTAGAATTATTTGCACTTTTACTATGTTCCTTTTCAGAATTATAAGAATCATATGAAATATTTTTATTTACCTTTTCTTTTTTATCCTTGGTATCTTTGTAAAAATCATATTGTTTCTGTTTATTTGAATCATTTTTCTTACTATCCATCTCTATCTCCTTTTTAGTATATATAGATTATATCACGTAATAGTAATTTTTTCTTAAAATTTTGTAAGGTTTATTAAAATATTAAATTGTGGTGTATAATGTATTTGAAGGAATAATCTATGAAAAAATAATGATCGTAGTGAGCGATAAAATAATAAGATATGAATTGACTAATTTACTGAAGAATTATATTTACAAAATAAGATTTAAGTTTTCTTATTTTTTTGTTATAATAAAGAAAATATTAATATGAAATGAGTGATAAAAATGAATAATATGTTGGATTTAAAAGAAGAAATAAGTAAATATGTTCCTTGTAATGAACAGGAAGAAAATGATAAGAAAATAATGCTAAAAAGTTTAGATACATTCGAGGATACTTTAACAAGAGAAAATGAAATTTGTCATTTTACAGCGTCAAATTGGATAGTAAATAAAGATAGAACAAAAGTATTAATGATACACCATAATATTTATAACTCTTGGTCGTGGGTTGGAGGACATGCTGATGGAGATGAGAATTTATTACATGTTGCATTAAAAGAAGCTAGGGAAGAAACAGGTTTAAAAAACTTTAAAGTATTAAGTGATGGAATTTTTTCACTTGAAATTCTTACTGTAGATAGTCACATAAAAAGGGGAAAATTTGTTTCATCTCATTTACATTTTGATTGTTGTTATTTAATTGAAGCTGATGAGAATGAACCACTGCAAATAAAAGAAGATGAAAATAGTGGTGTAAAATGGATTGATATAGATAAAGCCACCAAGATAAGTAATGAAGAAAAAATGAAACCAATATATCAAAAATTAAATGAAAAGCTTGATAAAATGTTTTAAAAATAAAAAGAAAACAATAATTCAGACACATAGTAATTTATTTGAGGAGGAAAATAAAATAAATTATGAAAATAGTATATGAAAGTAATACAGGTCATACCGAAAATTATGCAAATATGTTAGCAGAAAAATTAAATTTAGAATGCATTCCCTTAAAACAATATAAAATAGATAGTGAACCTATTATTTTCCTCGGTTGGATATTTGCAAACAATATACAAGGTTACAAAAAAGTAAGAGATAAAACCAATATAAAGTGTACAATTGCAGTCGGAATGACACAGGCTACTAAGCAAAATATTAGTGAAATTGTTAAAATAAATAATGTTAGCGAGAACTTCTTTTATCTGCAAGGCGGAGTAGATTACACAAAATTAAAAGGAATAAAAAAGATTATGTTAAAAATGGTGGCTAAATCAGTTATAAAAGAAAATAAATCTGAAGATAAGGAATTAATAGATATATTTATAAATGGGGGAAATTTTGTTAAAGAAGAAAACTTAAGTGAAATTGTAGAATTTATAACAATGTAAAATATAAATTATTAATTACAAAATAGTAATTCAATAAAATAATAGATAATAACGAGTAATGATAAATTACAGAAAGGAGAATTGTATATGGATAACAAAAGTTTACAAATAACTAATCATGATTTTCTAATATATAGAGATTCAAATAATGATGTTAAGGTTAGTGTAATGTTAATAAATAATGATATATGGCTTACCCAAAATTTAATTGCAGAATTGTTTGGTGTAGGAAGAAGCACAATAACAGAACATATTAATAATATATTAAATAGTGGTGAACTTGATGAAAATAACACTGTCGGAAAAACCGACGTTGATAATTCTAAAAAACCTGTAAAGATATATAACCTTGATATGATTATTGCAGTTGGATATAGAGTAAATTCAAAAAAAGCAACAAACTTTAGAATTTGGGCTACTAAAATATTAAAAGAATATATGATAAAAGGTGTAGTTATGGATGATGAAAGATTAAAAAATCCTAATTACATATTTGGCGAGGATTATTTTGAAGAAACACTTGAAAGAATTAGAAATATTCGTTCAAGCGAGAGAAGATTTTATCAAAAAATAACAGATATATATTCTTCTTGTAGTGTAGATTATGATAAAGATTCAGAAATAACAAAAGAATTTTTTAAAACAGTTCAAAATAAATTACACTATGCAATAACTGGTAATACCGCGGTTGAAATAATATATAACAGAGTGGATTCAGAAAAAGAAAATATTGGACTAACAAATTGGAAAAATTCTCCTGATGGACCAATCTATAAATATGATGTGGACATTGCAAAAAACTATCTAAATGAAAAAGAATTAAAAGATTTGAATAGAATTGTAACTATGTATTTAGACTATGCAGAATTACAAGCAGAAAATCATAATGCAATGACTATGAAAGATTGGGTAGAAAAACTGAATGTATTTTTACAATTTAATGGTAAAGAAATATTACATAGTGCAGGGAAAATATCTGCAAAAGTAGCACAAGAATTAGCTTATAAAGAGTATGATAAATTTAAAGTTAAACAAGATAAATTATATAAATCAGACTTTGATAATTTTTTAAATGAAGCAAGAATGATAGAGAATGGAAGTGAAAATAATGGATAAAAAAGAAAAAAGTTTACCATCTACGAGCATCAACTGACTGATATCAATTTCTGTCCCCCCCATACGAAAGCCTTATAAATAAAGGGCTTTCGAAGATTTAAATCTTACACGTTTAAGATAAAAAATAGGTGAAAACGAATGGAAATGCTCATTGTTTGTAAAAAACACTATTTTGTGGGAGAAATTAGAGATTTGATAACGACGTGTCACCCCATAGTATAAAGGAGTTAAATTATGAAAAAAATTTGTTTAGCAATTACTTTAATAATTTGTGTATTTGTAATTACAGGATGCTCACAATCTAAAATGGTTGGTATTCCAGATGGTTATATTGATAAAGAAGAATATTATGACCAAGACGGTTTTCAAGATTATACTGACTATGCTAAATATATGTATGATAATAAAGATATAATAACAAGTAATAAAGAATATAAGAAGATTAAACAAGATGATATTCAAAACATTGTTGGATATTTTGAAAACTTTTCTGGTTGGATGGAAACTGTTAATAGATTAAACGAGTTTGATTTTGATATAAATGATATTAATGAAGGAGATTATGTTAAAATTAAAACTAAAGAAGGACAAAAAATAGCTAATGGTAAATATGAAAAATACGATAATTATTCTGTGTATTTTTTTGATATAGAAAAATTAACTTTGTATTATATACATAACAATATATAGTTTTAATAAGTGTTATAGACGAAAAAATAATTGGTATAAAGTAATGGATGTGATGACTTTGAATAGTAATGATTCAGATTTAACACAAGTTTTAGAGGTGCAACGTATTTTTGATAGAAGAAATAAAATAATATTACATAATAATTATTGTATACTTGAAACAATAGCTTTTTATAAAAAAATCATGGTAATTCCAACTTAAGTTAATTAAATATATAAAGAGAGGAGAATGTTTATGGAAGACAATAACTTAATTATATATAAAAATAGTGATGGAAACATAATAGTAGATGCTATATATAAAGATGAAACGCTATGGCTTTCACAAAAAGGTATGT
>JBJEDW010000044.1:0-2194 GCA_051872415.1 Bacilli bacterium | reverse complement strand
AAAAGAAGAAAGTCCGTAAAAAAACGAACTTTAGTCTAAAAATTTACGCTTTTTTAGGAAATTTTACTATGCATCATTAATATTACTTATTATTTCATATCTTAATTTTATATCATCTTCATTAGTACTTTCCAAAAATTTTAATGAATCCTCTTTTGCCTTTAAAAGAATCTTATAATCTTCTTTAACATTAGCTATCTTAAAACACTCATCCCCACTTTGTCTTGTACCAAATAAATCTCCATGTCCTCTTAACTTAAAATCTTCTTCACTTATTTCAAATCCATCATTTGTCTTAGTCATAACTTGAAGTCTTTCTGTATCACTATCACTAATCAAAATACATTTAGATTCTAAACTACTTCTTCCTACTCTACCTCTAAGCTGATGAAGCGTAGAAAGTCCAAACCTATTAGCATCAAATATAACAATCATCGTAGTATTAGGAACATCAACCCCAACTTCAATAACTGTAGTACTTATTAAAATTTGAATTTTATTATTAGCAAATTCACCCATTATCTTATCTTTATCTTTATTTGAAAGCTTTCCATGAACTACTCCAATATTATATTTACTACCAAAAGCAACTTCCATCTTATCTTTAAGTTCATTAACAGTAGTTAAATCTAAATTTTCAGATTCTTCTATTAAAGGAGCAATCACATATATCTGATGATCATTTTTAAGTTCTTCATACATCATATAAAGAACATCTTTTATCTCAGTATTAGATTTCAAATAAGTAGTAATAGGTTTCCTACCACTTGGTAAACTTTTTATCACAGATATATCCATATCCCCATAAATTGTAAGAGCATATGTTCTAGGAATTGGAGTAGCAGACATATATAAAACATCCGGAGTATCCCCCTTATCCTTTAAAATAGTCCTTTGCATAACCCCAAACCTATGTTGTTCATCGGTAATAACAAGTCCTAACCTCTCATAATCAACATCTTCTTGAATTAAAGCATGAGTACCAATTACTATATCAATATCCCCATCCTTTAACTCTTTATGAATCGCATCCTTCTCTTTTTTAGATAAAGATCCAATAAGCAACTTAACTTTAACATCCGTATCCTTCAAAAGATTACAAACTGTCTCATAATGTTGATTAGCTAAAATTTCTGTTGGAACCATCAAAGCACCTTGATAACCACTTAAATAATTCGCATAAAGTGCAATCACAGAAATTACTGTTTTACCACTTCCAACATCCCCTTGAAGTAAACGATTCATTCTTTTCTTAGACTTCAAATCTGTTAATATCTCACTTAAAACTTTTTCTTGATCCTTTGTAAGTTCAAATGGCAAACTATCAATTAATTTACTTAAATCTTCGTCTTTAAAATCCCTATTTATTCCATTCTTAATATTTTGATTTTTTATTTTTAAATAATTAATCTTAGTCATATAAAGAAATAATTCTTCATACTTAAGTCTTAAACTAGCTTCTTTTAACTTATCCATAGTTGATGGATTATGTACTATATTAAGAGCAGTCTTCTTATTTAAAAAATTATACTTAACAGTCAAACTCTTCGGAATATAATCTGTTATATCATTACCATACTGCATAAGTGCTGTATTAATAAACCCTGCGATTGTTTTTGAAGTAAGACCTGCGGTACCATGATAGACGCTTTCTATTCTTTCTCCTTTAGGTAAAAGGCCCATTCTTATCTCTGAAGCAAGTATTATATTCTTACTCTTTTCAAATTTTCCAAAAACTGTAACAGATGCTCCAACAGTAAGTGAACTTTTAAGAAAAGCTCTATTAAAGATGGATACCCCTACTACTTTACCATCACTTGTAACTACTCGAACATTCATTTTATTAAGATTACCTTTTAATCTTATAAGTATCGGAGCACTATCAACTTTTCCATCTATTATAACCTTATCCATCTCATTTGCTACTGCTAAATCACTTCTTACAATTCTATCATATCTAAATGGATAATGAGTAACTAAATCATCTACATTTTCTATACCAAGTTTATTAAATAACATCTTAGTCCTAGGTCCAACACCTTTAACTTTATCTAAAGTTATCAACATCACCACGTCCTTTTTCTTTCAAATTATACCACAATTTTCTATTTTTTTCAAAAGATATTCTTATTTTTTTGTAATATATAAATGGAAATATTAAGTGTCCGCACATTCGATTACCTAAAATGTAAGT
>JBJEDW010000043.1:0-2207 GCA_051872415.1 Bacilli bacterium | reverse complement strand
CAACAATTTCACTGCTAGGATTTAAAACAATAACAATGACGTCTTTTTTCATACCAATATTATTACTAGGAATACCTATATTAGATACATTGTTTGCAATAATAAGAAGAACAATAAAAAAAGAACCAATATCAAAACCAGACAAATTACATCTTCATCATCAATTACTTAACTTAGGTTTATCGCATAGAAATACAGTTTTAGCAATATATGCCATGAATATCTTATTTGCATTTGCTTCAATAATTTATGCATTAAACGATAAAACACTAGGAATGATAATATATATAATAATACTATTATTAATAGTTTTCATAATAACAAAAACAAGTATAATATCTGATAAAATTGAAAAAAAGGGGAAAAAATAATAGCTTTTCTCTTTTTTTTCATGAAAAAAGTATTAACAAAGAAAAAACAAAGTGCTAAAATAAAATAAAAATTGGTAAAAAATACCAAATTGCGTAAAAATTGCGCTACAAACAAAAAATAATATAGTATAATCAAAGCGAGGTAGTAAAATGAAGGATTTCATAAAATGGTTAGGAGTAAATGAAAAGATAGCAAAGGTTGCAGTGTGGTTACTAATAATTATGGTAACCTTAATAATAGTAAATACAGCATTAGCCAGTTTAGGTTTTCCTAATTATCAGATTACATATGATAACATAAAAAACATTAGTACTAACGTAATATTAGACACACTTTCCAGAATATTAGTTTGCTTTTTAAATTTCTATTCAATCTTATTAATTATATTTAGAGTAAAAGAAATAAAAAGATTATTTAAATATTCTATAATATATGTATTATTTAATATAATAATAACTCAATTATTTGGATACATAGGAGTACAAGCATTTATAATATTGTTTTTTATAGTTTTTTCATACATGTATTCGAATAAAAATAAAAAATATTTAATATATAGTTTAGGAGCACTAGCATTAAATGTCCTGATAGAGGGTGTTGCATATACATATAAACTAAGCTTAATTGATATTACATCAATAAGTATACTAACAAGATCATTATTATCACTAGATTACTTTATAATTATGGGAATAATTATATTAGTAAAAGAAATATATATGAAGAAAAGAGGTGAAAAATATGGAGAGCCTATTATGGTGGGGACAATTCAAAAAAGAAGGAAAACTAGCCAAGAAAATAGCAAAAAAAGCAAGTAGCTTAGTAAAATAATAAGAAACAAAATAGATAAAAGGGCCCTTTATCTATTTAAAAATGGAGGAAATTATGAGTAAGCAAGAGGAAAATAAAAAGAAAAGAAAAAAGAAGAATGGAATATGGTTCAATAATACAGAATCTATAGAATACTACGCTCAAGCAAGGGCGGCGAAAATAGAAAAAATAATAGAAAACATAATATTCTATGGAATAACAATACCTCTGCAACTGATACAAACAGCAGGAGTATTCGTAATAGCATACTTTAATGATGCTTTCGCAGAATTATCATTTTTCTTAATAGGGTTCTTCTTTGTAAGATCTTTTCTAGGAGAAACATTTCACTTAAATTCAACAATAACATGTACAACATTTACTTGGACAATATTCTACATAATAACAGCATTAATACCAAGTATATATGTGAGTGTACTATTATGTATAGTACTAGGAAGTATGTTAGCAATATATATGAATTATATAGTAGTAAAGGAAGAGGAGAAATGCCAAGAAGATTAAAAACCTTAATGAAGTTACCAGCAAATAAGGAAAAACTATTAGAGATATGTAATGAAAAGGGGTTGAACGGATACGAGACAGAAATAATACTAAGGATATACTGGAAAAAACAAAGTTTAACATACATATCATATAACATGGATTTTGCAAAATACGGAAGACCACAAAAATACTATTCAGTAAGAAGCATTAATAATTTTCACAAGGAAGCTTTCCTTAAGCTTATTTCTTAAAGTAAATATATTTATTATATTCTACAGTTCTAGTAGGATATTTTTTTTGCACAAAAAAAGACTTATAAAAAAGCCATTTATACACAACTTTTATGGTGCGCTTTATAGACTCGTTTGCGAAAAACGGTGCACAATGGAAATCTGAGATAAAACTCAATTACAACATAATTATAACACACGCATAATTCAATATCAATTAAAACATCATTAATCTAAGGCAATCGCATAAAATTTTTTTTCATTTATATGAGATAATACTCTTTTAAA